>JACCSL010000248.1 GCA_013812995.1 Ardenticatenales bacterium
GGAAAGCGACCCCGGCTGCTTGATAACGACTTCTACTCTTCCGTCTCTCTCAGTCGCTCTTGAATGTTCTTGATGCCCTGGTCCAGGGTAATCTCCCGTGCCAGCACAGCACTGATCTCGTCACGGATGGCGGTGTTGAGGGCAAAGGAGCGCGGATGATATTGCAAGATATAGGCTTCTGACTGAAGGTTCGGAATCTCTGCCATAAAGGTGTTGAGCACCTCGTTATGGCGTGGATAGGTGAGCCCTTTGGAGATCAGGCCAAGATGCGCGGGCAAAAACAGGGAGCGTTCGGAGAACTCCGCAATGATACGTTCCTCGCTGAGATAGTCCACCAGGGCGGCGACCTCCGCCGGGTGCTCTGTTTCGGCCAGAGCAACGATCAGCGCGCCCCCCGGAATGGCGGTGCCGTTACATTCCCCGACGGGTGTTGGCACCGCGTCCCACACGAAGCGATCTCCGATCTCGTCGGCAAATTGGCCGATGCGCCAGCTCCCGCCCAGGTAAAAGGGCACCTTGCCCTCGATGAAAAGCGTGCCCGCATCGGCGTATTCGCCATCCTTCCCCACCCAGACCTCGGGCGGCATGACACCCACCTGATGCCAGATGACCATCTGCTGCGCCACCTTCCGGAAGCCTGGACTGTCTACGATGAATTCTCCCGTGGTCGAGTTCACGTAATGGGCACACTCACTCAAAGAAAGACTCCAGAAGCGGTGACCACTCCGGTCGATGGCTAAGGCATAGGGGGTGTCCGTCTTGTGAGCCACTTCCTGAAGCGCCGCGACCCATTTGGCCCAGGAAATATCTTCCCCCTTATCGCTTGGCACATCGACCCCTGCCTGCTCGAAGAGGGTGCGATTGATAAAAGGACCCGTCAACGTGAACTGCGAGGGAAAGCCGTAAAGCGCGGCGGGATCGTCTGCCGTGCGCATCGACTGGAGCACGGCAGCGGGCCAATTGGTCACCCAGCCATCCGGGTTGCTGAGATAGGGGCGAAGGTCCAGATACTTGCCCCGAAAACGACCCGCGTCTGTGATTCGGGCCAGATCCACGCTCTCCTCAGAGGCCAGTTGCGCGTCCAGCGTGTCGTGCAGCTCCGCATACGGAACCGTGATGAGTTCCACCTGGACCTGGGAATTTACAGTCTCGTAGCGGTCCAGCAGGTCGCGCATCACCTCTCCCTCGCCGCCATCGCTGTACCAGAGAAAACGTAGTGTCACTTTCTCGCCGGAGGTCTCGGGCTCCGGGGTGGGGGGCAAGGCTGGCGTTGCGCCAGTGCAGGCCAGCAAAAGCCCCACAACAAGCAAACAGATGATGGTACGCAGTCCTGTATCTCTCCACATTGAGATCCTCCTTCGTACAACATCGCTCCGATGAGCGCCGCTTCCAGTAGTGTCTCATGTCTCTAGCGCGGATGCAAACCTCTTGCAGAAAACGTGCCTCTTGCTTTTTTGCCGGAGGCCAACAAAATCTCGGCCATGCACTTACTCTCTGACGCTCCCCTGATTCTCCTTGATTTTCCTGCTGACCCTCTGGGCAGCCTGCTCTTCACCAACCCTGTGGAAATCATCGTCGCGCGCAGCGTGGACGAGGTGCAACCCGCGCTGCGCGCTGTGCAGGCCGGGGCCGGACGGGGCCTGTACGCGGCGGGCTACCTGGCCTACGAGGCCGCGCCCGCCTTTGACCCGGCGCTGGTGGTGCAGGGCAACTCCCAGATGCCACTGCTCTGGTTTGGGCTCTTCGAGGAGCCCCAGCGCGTCCAGGTCGATGCGCTGCCGCCTGGCGGAGACTTTGCGCTGGCCCCGTGGGAACCCTCGATCAGCCAGGAGGAGTACCGCGCGGGCATCGCGGCGGTGCGGGCGGCGATTGCGCGCGGGGACACGTACCAGGTGAACTACACCCTGCGGCTGCGTAGCCATCTCACCGGGGATGACTTTGCCTTCTACCGCCGCCTGCGCGCCGCCCAACGCGCGGCCTACGGGGGCTACCTGAACCTGGGCCGCTACCGGATTCTGTCCGCATCCCCGGAACTTTTCTTCCACTGGCGGGGTGATGAACTCGTCACCCGCCCGATGAAGGGCACCGCGCGGCGCGGGCACTGGGCGGAGGAAGACGCGGCGCAGGCGGCGTGGCTGGCGGCCTCGGAGAAGAACCAGGCGGAGAACGTGATGATCGTGGACCTGCTGCGCAATGACCTGAGCCGGGTGGCGCGGCTGGGATCGGTGCAGGTGCCGCGCCTCTTCGAGATCGAGCGCTACCCCACCGTCTTCCAGATGACCTCGACCGTGATAGCCACGGCACGCCCTGGCCTGACGCTGGAGGAACTTCTGGCGGCGCTCTTTCCCTGCGGCTCTATCACGGGCGCACCCAAGGTCAGCACGATGCGCCTGATCGCCGCGCTGGAGGCCGCGCCCCGCGAGGTCTACTGCGGCGCAATTGGCCTCGTCAAGCCAGGCGGCGAGGCGATGTTCAGCGTGACAATTCGCACCGTGTGGCTGGACAGCGAGACGGGCCAGGCAGAATATGGAGTCGGCGGTGGGATTACCTGGGACTCTACGGCAGTGGACGAGTACGAGGAGGCCCTGGCGAAAGCCGCGCTCCTCACCACCGAGCAGCCCTCGTTCGAGCTGCTGGAGACCCTTTGGCTCGGCGGCGGGCGCTATCGCCTGCTGGAGCGGCACCTTGAACGAGTGGCAGCCTCGGCCCACACCTTTGACTTCCCCTACGATGAAAATGCCATCTGCCTGGCACTAGAGCAAGAGGCCCGCGACCATCCGAAGGAAGAGCGCCGCGTGCGGCTCCTTCTCGCGCCCACCGGGGCGTGTCGCGTCGAGAGTACGCCACTTTCCTCCTTCGCTTATATACCGCTCCCGCGTGTGGCGCTGGCAAACGAGCCCGTTTCTGCTGCCAACCGCTTTCTTTACCACAAAACCACTCATCGCGCTCTCTACGAGACGCACCGCGCCGCGCACCCGGACGCCTTCGATGTACTGCTCTGGAATGAGGCGCGGGAGGTCACAGAGTTCACCATCGGCAACCTCGTCGCCGAGATCGACGGGGCGCTCTGGACGCCACCGCTCGCCAGCGGTCTGCTGCCCGGCACCATGCGCGCGGAGACGCTCGCGCGCGGGTGGATTCAGGAGCGAGTGATTCGGCTGGATGAACTTTCACGCGCCACGCACCTGTGGCTCATCAATAGTGTGCGTGGCTGGGTGGAGGTGGAGGTACGGAAAGTCACCAAGTAGGCCCCTAAAAGGGGAAAGGCAAAAGTCAAAAGTAACGGCAAGAGGAAAGAATGGCGCTTCAAGGAAAAAAGTTGTTGTATGTTGAATGGCCCTACGAATCGCAGATATTGATTCAAAGAGTTCTGGCCTTGTTTGCTTCCGAGAACGGATTGACAGTAGTATTTTCTCACACCAAGGAAGAGGTCAGAAACTATTTGCGGGTTGGGTCATACGACTTAATCATAATACGAATCGAACAATGGAATATGCCGGATGGTTTTCGGACCATTCATGATGCGCTGGATTTGCGAACAGAAAAGGAGCTAGATATTTTAGCCACTCCGATACTTCTGTTCTTATCTCAACGACTCAGCGAAAGCGAGCAGGAGATGTTAAAAGAAAATAACTGCTCCTACTTGTATTTGCCCGTAGACCTCGACTACCTGCTGAATTTGATCCCAACTCTACTAACTTGACTCGTCGTGATCCAATCTTCTGACATCTGTCACTTTTGACTTTTGACTTTCCCCTTTTAGGGGCCTACTTGGTGACTTTTGACTTTTGACTTGTCGTTCAATCCCCCTGATACTTCGCCCATGAGCCCTTCTCCTCTCCTCACCGTCTCCAACGTCTCGCTGATGTTCGGCGGTGTGCGAGCGCTGAACGATGTCAGCCTGGAGGTTCAGCCGGGCGAGATTACCGCGCTCATCGGGCCCAACGGGGCGGGGAAAAGCTCCCTACTCAACTGCATCAGCGGCCTCTACCGCCCGACACAGGGCTCCATCCAGTTCCATAGCGCGCGCGGCTCACAGGAAATCACGACCACCCCCACCCACCAGATCGCCGCGCTCGGGATCGCGCGCACCTTCCAGACGCCGGCCCTCTATCCGGGGCTGAGCACCCTCGACAATATTCTCACGGCGCGCCACATTCACATGCGCCAGGGTCTGCTGTCCGGGCTGCTTTATGTTGGCCCTGCTAGGCGCGAGGAAGAGGCCCATCGGGCACGGGCCGAGGAAATTCTGGGGTTTCTGGACCTGAAGCATCTCGCGAACACGCCCGCCGGGGCGCTCTCCTACGGGCATCGCAAGCAGGTCGATCTGGGGCGGGCGCTCGCGCTGGAGCCGGAGCTACTGCTGGTGGATGAGCCGATGGCAGGGCTACACCAAGAGGAGCGCGAGACCCTCACTCGCTACCTGCTGGAACTCCACTTTGGGCGCAAAGTTCCCATTATCCTGGTAGAACACGACATTCAGCTCGTCATGGAAATCGCCGACCATGTGGTGGTTCTGGACTTCGGCAGCAAGATCGCCGATGGCCCCGCTGAGGAGGTCCAGCGCGATGCGGCGGTGATTGCTGCGTATCTGGGCGAGGAAACCCACTGAAAATCCCAGGGTGGCTTGAAAGCTACCTCTTTTTCCGGTACACTTGTCCTGTCTCCTGTCAACCTTATATACGGTTCCAAAGGAGGAACTCGCCGATGAAACGACTGCTGCTTCTCATGCTTGTTGTCGGATTGCTCGTGCTGACGGCTGTCCCCGTGGCGGCCCAGGGGTCGGATATTGTCGATACCGCTGCGGCCAACGGTAACTTCAACACGGTCGGGACGGCGCTGAAGGCGTCCGGGCTCAGCGCGATGCTGAAGGGCGAAGGCCCCTTCACCGTTTTTGCTCCGACAGACGCGGCCTTTGAAAAAGTTCCGGCCAGCATGCGGCAGGCCATCCTCGCCGACCAGGCCCTTCTGAAAAGCGTGCTGACCTATCACGTTGTACCAGGCAACATGTCCCTTGAGGCTCTGAAGGGCATGAATGGGAAGACACTCACGACGGCACAGGGCGAGATGCTCCAGGTCACCGTTGCTGGCGACACCGTCTCGCTGAACAATGTCCCCATCACGACGCCCGATGTTGTGGCCTCCAATGGCGTCATCCACGGGATTGGCGGCATCCTCATGCCCCCGACCGTGGCGCAGGCGATGGCGGCGGCAGCGGGCGGCGCTGCACCCGCCACTGTACCCACCGCTGGGGCGGATAACCTGACGATGACACTGCCCCTCACCCTCTTGCTGACTGGCTTCTTCCTTCTGAGCGGAGCATACGTTCTGCGGCGCAAGGTCGCGTAGACGAGCGGTTCATGTAAGCGAGAAGCGCAGTGACCGCACTGCGCTTCTCTATTTTCTTCAGGAACCTACCTATGGCTGAGTGCGTGGTACTGGGAAAACCCTGCTTCCTGCTGGCCCAATGGCTGATGACGGGCGTGATGGTCGGCAGCATCTACTCGCTGGTCGCGCTGGGGCTGGTCCTCATCGTCAAGGCGTCCGGCATCTTCAACTTTGCCCACGGCTACCTGATGCTGCTGGGCTCGCTCTTCTGCGTGACGATTTTCCAGGCCCTGGGAGAGCAAAATCTGTGGCTGGCCTTGCTTGTCACCGCGTTGCTCATGGTGGCCGTGGGCTTCCTCATCGAGCGCGCGGTGATGCGCCCGCTTCTGGGCCAACCACTTCTCACGACCATCATGATGACACTGGCACTCACCCAACTCATGCAGGGGTTGATTACCCTGTTCTGGGGCGTCAGCGCCATCCCGCTGAATATCTTTGTCTATGGGCCGGGAGATATGGACCCCGCCACAGGCGCTGCCCTGACCGGGCTTCCCCTCAAGCCGCTGATTCTGGAAAGTAAAAGCTGGCTGGGGGGAAACATTATCATCAAGCAGCAATTTGTCCTCTCATTCCTGGTTTCGGCGGGGCTCGTGCTCCTCTTCACCCTCTTTTTCCGCTACAGTCGCACCGGGCTCGTGATGCGCGCCGTGGCCGAGAATCCCCGGCTGGCGCAGGCAGTGGGGCTGCGCGTCTATTTCACCCTCGGGCTGGCCTGGGCGATTGCGGCGCTCCTGGGCGCGGCGGCAGGCATCGTGCAGAGCGGTGGCTCCGGGGTCGATGGCAATACCATCCCGCTGCTCGCGCTGCGCGCCTTCCCGGCGGTGCTCCTGGGCGGGCTGGAGTCGATTCCCGGCGCGATTCTTGGGGGGATTATCATCGGTGTGGTCGAGGTGATGGTGACCGGGCTGGTGGATAGCACGACGGGGCAGGAATTCGCACCCTTCCTTGTGCTGATACTCGTGCTGCTTATCCGACCACAAGGGCTCTTTGGACAGAGAGAGGTGGAGCGAATCTGATGAGCGCGCAACGTCTCTCCGAGTGGTGGCCACTCGCGCTGGCCTTCGTGGGATTTGTGCTCCTGCCCGCCCTCGACCTGCTTCCGACCGAACTTCTCCGGCTGCTGGCGTCGATTGGCACCACCGCCATCTCTGTGATGGGGCTAAACCTGCTGCTGGGCTACACCGGACAGGTCTCGCTGGGGCAGGCCGCCTTCGTGATGGTCGGAGCCTACACCTCGGCGATTCTGGCGCGCGAGACAGGGCTCTCGTTCTGGCTATCCATGCCGCTGGCGGGCCTTGCCGCAGGGCTCGTGGGGTTGCTCTTTGGCCTTCCCTCGTTGCGCGTGCGTGGCTTTTACCTGGCGATGGCGACGCTGGCCGCGCAGTTCATCATTCCCTGGGTCATCAAGGCACCGGAGAAGCTAGCAACCCTCGTGGGCTGGCTGACGCTGGGCCTCGTGCACCCGACCTGGGACAGCACACTCACCGGCGGAGCCACGGGACTCCAGGTTCCCGCCCCGGTGCTCTTTGGAAGTACGCTGGACAGCACCCGCGCCGAGTACCTCACGGTGCTGGCAGTGGTGGTGGTGGCGTTTCTCTTCCAGCGCAATGTGGTTCGCACGCGGACGGGGCGAGCGTTGGTCGCGATTCGGGACAACGAGCGCGCCGCCGAGGTGCTGGGCATTCATCCCTATACCTACAAGTTGCAGGCGTTTTTCCTCTGCGCGCTCTATGCGGGGATTGCGGGCGCGCTGCAAGCACATTTCCGCCGCTCGATCTCGCCCGATGCCTTCACGCTCGCCAGTTCCATTGAGCAGTTGGGGATGCTCGTAGTGGGGGGCGCAGGCTACCTGGCCGGGCCACTCTTCGGGGTTTCCCTCTTCCGCCTCATGCAGGACATCATCGTTCGGGTCACGCCCACGTTACGAGAGATTGTTCCGCGCCTGCTGCCCTTTGTGGCCCAGACCGATGTGGACACTTCCTTCCGTCCTCTGATCTTTGGTCTGACGCTCATGCTTTTTCTCATCTACCAGCCGCTGGGTATGGCGCATGGGGTGCGGCAACTGGCAGCAAGGTGGCGGGCCCGAGTCCCTTCCAGATAAAATCAACCCATCCGCTTCCCACCTTTTTTCGTCAGGAGGTACAAGAATGTACAAGCGCTATGGCCTGGTCCTGATCTGCCTGCTCGCGCTGCTGCTCGCGGCCTGTGGGGGTAGCACCCCCGCCGAGCCAACCGTTCTGCCGCCCACGGAGGGTGCTGCTGCACCCACCGTCACGCAGGAGCTGGCAGCGGCGGCCACGGAGACGCCCGAAGAAGATGGTGCGACCGTTGGCCCCACGGCTGAAGCCACGAGTACCGTCGAAGAGGAGGCAGAGACGCCCACGCCGGAGGCCGAAGCCATTGACCTCGCGGCCTTCAGCGAGCCCACCGAGTGTGAGGTAGACCTGACCGGCCAGGAGATCACGATGTACCATTTCGGCGATTTGAGCGGGGCCTTTGCGCTGGTCACGCAGCCGCTCGTGGCCGGGCTAGAGGATGCGATTGAGGTACTCAACGCAGATGGCGGTATCTGTGGAGCCACGCTCAAGCAGGAGTTCGCCGACACGGCAGGGCGACAGGAGGAGGCGCAGGCCATCTACGAGCGCTATGCCGCGCTTGACCCAAAGCCGCGCCTGCTGCTGCTTTACTCGTCGGCGGACATGGAGCTACTGCGCGACCAGACAGCGGAGGACGAGATTCCGGTGCTCAGCGCGGGCGTCAGCATCAAGGCGGTCTATGGCGAGGATGGGCAGAGCCCCGGCTGGGCCTACGGCACGCTGCCGCTCTACGTCGATCAGTTTGGACTGTTCTGTAACTGGGTCGCGGAAAACTGGGAGGGCGAGGAGCCACCCAAGGTCGGCCACCTGAACTGGGAGGGTGCGTTCGGGCGCTCCACGGACACGCCGCTCACGCGGGAGTACTGCGCAGCGCAGGGCGTCGAGGTGGTCGGGGCGGAGTATTTCCTGCCCGGCTCGCCCGACGTCACCACGCAGATTCAGACCCTTCAGGCGTCCGGGGCGAATATCATCTATACCACGGCGCTCGCGTCCGGACCGGCTCAGGTTCTGAAGGATGCGATTGCCATCGGTGAGCGGGAAAATCTGATGATCGCGGGCGTCAACTGGGCACTGGACACCACCACGGTGGCGCTCGCCCAGCAGGCCGCTGAGGGGCTGATTGGTCCTCTCCCCTATCTCTGGTGGGATGACACAGACAGCCCCGGCATCCAGCTTATTACGGAGCAGTGGACCGCCAAGGGCCGCGCGCCCGACACGCGCAATGTGGGCTACATCCAGGCCTGGGCTGCCGTGGACCTGTATCGCGAACTGCTCACGCGCGCGGCCAATGAGGCAGGCGATCTGGCGTCGGTGGATGGTCCGGCCATCAAGGCACAGTTGGACGAGCTGCAATACGCGCCGATGGGCATCGTACTCCTCGATTACACCGATGGACGACGCACCCCGCATAACGCGCGCATCGCTCGTGTGACCTTCACTGACGGGCAGCCGCGCCTGGAGGCGCTCACGGAGGAACTGGAAACCCCCTCCCTACATCCCGGCGGGGCCGACGCGCCGTGACGGACTAAAACGTAAAACGTAAAACGTAATAACGGCTTTGTCGTTGATTACGTTTCTGGTTCTGATGGAGTTTGTGGTGGAGTCATGGCTCTGCGTGGAGGCCCTCTCCCCGGCCTTCGGCCGCCCCTCTCCCGATTTCGGGAGAGGGGACACGGAGCGAAGCGCCGTGGGGGTGAGGGCTCGCATGGCACGCGGCCCAATCTTCCATACCACAAATTCCGTCAGAAGCAGGCACGTTTTACGTTTTACGCATTACGTTTTACGTTTTACGCATTACATTTCTGGTTCTGCTGGAATTTGTGGTTGAGGGGTGGCTCTGCGTGGTGGCCCTCTCCCCGGCCTTCGGCCGCCCCTCTCCCGAAATCGGGCGAGGGGCCACGGAGCGAAGCGCCGTGGGGGTGAGGGCTCGCATGGCACGCGGCCCCTCTTCCATACCACAAATTCCGTCAGAAGCCGGTACGTTTTACGCATTACGTTTTGAAGAAAGGAGCACCCTTATGCTCTCTCTCTCGACTGTGCAGGCCATCTACTCCGGCGTCGTGCTGGCGCTGGAAGAGGTAACCATGAGCGTTGCGCCGGGCCAGATGGTGGCTCTGCTCGGCGCGAATGGGGCGGGCAAGAGCAGCACGCTCAAGGCTATCTCCGGCCTGCTCGCCGCCGAGGGAGGACGCATCACCAAGGGTCGCATTGAATTCGAGGGAGCACTGCTGAACGGCTCCCCACCGGATGCCGTTGTCCAACGGGGAATCGTGCATGTCATGGAGGGGCGGCTGCTCTTCCGCCACCTGTCCGTGGAGGACAACCTGCTCCTGGGTCATCTTGGGTACCGGGGCAAGGCAGATCTGAAAGCGTCACTCGCGAAGGTCTTCCACTATTTCCCCCCTCTGGAGGCCCTGCGCCAGAACACGGCAGGCTTCCTCTCAGGGGGGGAGCAGCAGATGCTCGTCATGGGTCGGGGATTGATGGGGCACCCCAAACTCATGCTCCTGGATGAGCCCTCGCTTGGACTGGCTCCCATGCTCATCCAAGACCTCTTCCGCATCATCGGTCAACTCTGCCGCGAGGAAGGGCTCTCGATTCTCGTGGTGGAGCAGAATGCCCGCGTGGCGCTGAACACGGTAGATTATGGCTACGTTATGGAAGGCGGGCGCATTGTCCTGGAGGGAAGCGCCGAGCAGCTACGAGAAGACCCCACCATCCAGAATGTATATCTTGGGATCCATGTGGATAAGGAGCAACGCAGCTATCGCTCGCTGAAGGAAGAGGTCAAGCAGCGTTATCAGCCGCTGAAAGAGCCAGGCCGACCGCCATGACGGAAAATTTCTACTCGCTCCTCGCTGCCCATGAGGTCTTCCTCGATGTGACCGACCCCGAAACCTTCACGCCCGTTCCCTCTGATTGGTGTATCGCCATTGCCGATATTCAAGGCTCCACCTATGCCATTCAGGCGGGGCGCTACAAAGAAGTGAACATGGTAGGAGCCGCGTCAATCGTCGCGCTCCTGAACATCGAGCGTGAGATTGAGCTTCCCTTCCTCTTCGGTGGCGATGGTGCCACCATCCTGCTTCCTCCCTCCCTGGGGGAACGCGCCAAAGCTGCGCTTCTTGGCACCCAGCAGATGGCAAAACGCGAGTTTGATCTGGAGCTGCGCGTGGCTCTCATTTCTGTCTCCAGGGTACTGGAGGCCGGGCAGTCGATTGGCATTGCCAAATTCAAGATCTCAGAGAATTACGAGCAGGCGATGTTCACGGGTGGCGGCCTTGCCTATGCCGAGCAGTTGCTCAAAAATCCCGCAACGACAGCGCAGTACTCTGGTTTCGCGTAAAACGGAGGGGCAGAATGTGAATTCTTACTGAGCACTCCCCTCAATTCGCCCCTTTTACGCGAATTCCCTGGTTTCTCGAACCTGAAATCCCGAATTATCGCCGCGAA
>JACCSL010000253.1 GCA_013812995.1 Ardenticatenales bacterium
CTGCGGCACCGGTGCGTCTCACACACTGGCTCGGGTGGAAGGATCTCTACCCAAACACGACGGTCTGGCAGTGAGGGCGCGACGCGCTCATCTCCGAAAACTCAGCCACCAGGCGAGCCATAGCCGCTGATGTAGCCGCCGCCACTCCTGAAGCAGAGCAGCGCGCTCTACCTGTAGAGACGTGCTAGCGTAGCAGGTGCGAACATAGAGATCCGTCAGCCAGAGCGCCTCCTCCCCGGCGGGCACGACAAGGGCCGCCGCCCGTCCGCTGTCTGCCAGTCCAGCCAGGCGCACCGTCAACTCCTCCGCAAACTCATAGGGGGTTTGCTCGTTTGCCAACCGAATGCCAAGCCGCTGTCCGTCGGCGAGTAGGCGGCGATAGAGGAGCGCAACAAGCACGTCAGGCGGCTGCTGGCGGAGCCACCACCCGTCGACAACGCTCCGCGCCAGCAGACCCAGGGGGAGCAGCGCCAGCAGCGCGAGGAGCGGCAGCGCGATTCGCCGCCTCGGTACCGTAGGAGAGGCAGTGTCTTCCGTCAGCAGCGGTTGAGGCGTTTCCGAGAGCGCAGAGGCCGCGTGCTGGAAGGGGGCGCGGCTAGCCGTAGGCTCAAACTCGACCCACCCGTAGCCGGGAAAATAGACCTCCGGCCAGGAATGCGCATCGGCCTCTGTGACAAAGTAGCGAGCCTGGGTGGGCTCGTAGTGCCCCGTCGCGTACCCGACCACGAGCCGTGCTGGGAGCCCCGCCGCACGGGCAAGCACAACCATCGCCGTGGCGTAGTAATCACAGTAGCCCCGCCGTAGATCAAAGAGAAAATAATCCGTCACATCCCGGCCCGGCGGCGGCGCAGGAAGCTCTACCGTGTACGGGAGGGTGCGCAGGTAGGCTTCGATGGCGCGGGCGCGATCATAGGGCGTGGGAGCCGTTGCCGTCAGGTCGTAGGCCAGAGTGCGCACACGCTCGGGCAAAGCTTCCGGCAGGCTGAGATAGCGGTCGCGGACCCACTCCGGGTAGGCGGTGCCCGCCGCACGCAACTGTGCCTCGCTGGCGTTGGAAATCAGTGACTCTACCTCGTAGTGCCGCGCCGTGATGCTCGCCCCGAACATATCTTCCGACGTGCGCAAGGAGACGCCATAGGGCTGATCCACGCTCAATAGATGCCCCGCCGCGTATAGCACACCACTCGTCTGGTCCACCCTCTCCACCTGCTGGCGTACCGTTTGCTGGGCGGCGGTTGGGGTAAAGGGCGCTGATGTGCCTGCCTCGTATGCCACGGTTGTCATCTGACCCGCCCACCAGCCCTGCCCGTTGTACTGGTCGTAGGTCAGGCCGCGCCAGTAGTAGCGCGGTGGGCCTGGCGCGGGACTCTCCACATGAATCACTATCACTAGCGTCTCGGCCAGCTCTGGACCCGCCCCAAGGAGGTGATCCCGAGGCATCCCGCTGGAGCGCAGCCGCTCCAGCGGTGTCTCCGGGTTGGGCGGCGGGCGCAGACCGAGCGAGTCGGCGAAGGGGCGGACATTGCTGATAGGCTCTGGAGGCGCGGCGCGAAACCCGTTGATGAGGGCACGGGGGGAAAAGGCGGCGAATACGATGGCGAAGAAAAGCACTCCCAGCACAAGCGGCACGCCCACCAAAGCTAGGTCATAGCGAATTTCCAGGGAGAAGTCGATGTGCTCGGTTTCCCACTGCTGTTCGCGCTGGAGCTGTCCGACCAGAATGAGGAGCAGCAGCGTACTTCCCAGGAGAATCAAGGGGTGGAGCAGGGTGCCACCGGCATAAATCGTGCTGAGCCCCAGCAGGATCGCGGCTGGCGTCATGGCTACGAGCGGACGGGCCGCACGGCGAACCCACCAGCCTGCCCATGCTCCAACCAGCCAGAGGGCCAGGCTCCACAGCAGAGATACCGCGATGGGATCGAAGAGGGGGGTGCCTGCCGCGACGGACTCCCCCCAGAGCCGGAGGCGCACAAGTAGCGTCCCAAGGTGCTCCACCAGGTCATGCAGGGCTTGTATCAGGGGGGCGCTCTCCGGAAGGCGACCTGCAAGGTGCAGCGTCCACTGGTGTAGCGAGGCGGCTTGAAACAGCGCTATCACATCCCGCCCGACACGTCCAACCCGCCATGTGACCACTCCCAGGCCAAGCAGGAGAAGCCGCCCCCCGGCCACGCTGCCATGCCGGGGGGCTCGCCCAGCCCACCAGCCTGCCATCAGCCCGCCGAGGGTTATGGGCAATAGAAGATTCACACTGAGGGGGCGAACCACTGTCGCCACGCCCCACACAAGGCTACTGACCGCGAGCAGCAGCAGAGCCAGCGAGAGCAGGGCACGTTTGCCAACCCGCTGCACCAACCAGGAAAGAGTAAGGTCCACCATGCTTTATCGAAGCTCCCGCCACTCCGCCTCGTCGGGGCGCTGCGTGGCAATGACGCGGCCACTGGCAAGGACTCGCCATGCCCAATGGCCCTGCGCGCCCGGGCGGGCCTCGGGGCGGTCCAGGAGATCGCGGGGAATGAGGTGGTGTGAGATACCCTGCTCGCCCAGCCGCGCGAGGGTGACGTTGGGACTGATGGTGCCTCCAAACGAGAGCGGCTCCAGCAGGAGTACCGTTGGAACCATCCCGCGCTGTCGCAGGGGCAGCAGTGTGGCAAGCCATTGCCCTTCGGCGGCGGCGGTGATGAGTAAGAGGCTAGCCTGGCGACCCAGCGCCGCACGCGCCCCCTCCAGAACCTCGGCCAGCGGGCACGTGCCGGGCCGCAGGAGCGCCAGGGCCTGGAGAATCTTGAATCGCTGGGTTGCGCCCGCCTGGGGCGGAAGCCAAAGCAGCGTTTCGCCCTGCGCGACCAGCCCCACCGAGCGGCCCGCCCGTAGCCCCAGCTCGGCCAGGGAGGCGGCGAGGATAATCCCGTGCTCCTCTGTCGAGACCTGCCCCGCGCCCACCTGAACCGTTTGGTCCATATCCAGAACGATCCACCAGTCGCCCGTGGGAGCCCCATCAAAGAGGCGCACGAAGGGAGCGCCCTGGTGTGCCGTGGTGGGCCAGTGAATCCAGCGCGGACTGTCGCCGGGTGTGTAGGGGCGGACGGTGCTCGCGGTGGTCGTGCGCTCAAGCGTGTAGGGGCGGGGACGCCCTTCCCCGCTCCGCCCGCCGGGAGCCACGCGGATGGCAGGGAGCGGAACAATGGGCGGCAGAACCATCAGGCTGTCAGAGGCGAGGCAGGGGAGCGTCACCGTGTAGAAGGCAAAGGGGTCACCACTGCGCAGCGTCGTCGGCCCGAGGGTAAAGAGGCCTCGCTGCGTGCATAGACCCCTCGTGATCCAGTGCGTTTGAGAGCCACGCCCCAGGCCGGTTGCGCGGCTGACGTGATACTCCGGCAGTGTGGAGTGATCCAGGATTTCTATCCAGAGGGCCGGAGCCCACCCATCGTTGTACAGGGTAAAGCGCTCCTCTAGCCGATCTCCCACCTGTGCCCAGCCAAAGCGCCGCTCGCGGGTGAGGCGCAGCCCTTTGGCGAGTGAGCGGGCCCAGAGGTAGCTCATCAGCCAGCTGCCGCCTAGCCCGATGAGCAGCATCAACCAGAGGCGATGGGGAGCCAGAAACTGGAGGAGCAGCAGGATGGCAACATGAACGGGCAGGAGGCGTGTATTGAGACGAACGGAGGCCTGGATGGCTCAATCCTTCAAGGGGTGCAGGGGGAGTCTGATCGTGAAAGTAGTCCCCTTTCCCGGAATACCAGCCGACTCGGCTTGAATGCTCCCCCCATGCGCCTCGACAATCTCTTTCACGATGAGGAGGCCCAACCCGGTTCCTTGTATCCCGCGTTTTGGGGCTCCTGGTACGCGATGATATTTGGTAAACAACACTTCCATCTCTTTGGGCGGAATCCCGACGCCCGTATCCTGCACGGAGAGAATGGTAGTTTGATAGTCCTGCTGCAACCGTACGATAATCTCTCCCTCCGCTGGGGTATACTTGATCGCGTTACCCACCAGGTTGTCCAAAACCTGTGTGAGGCGCTCGGCATCGACGAGAGCCAGCACAGGCTCCGGGGGGATCTCCAGCGTAAAGTGTTGTCCTTTGGCACGCGCCTGTTGCCGGCCCGACTTGGCGCTAAGTTCTACCAGATCTCGCAGTTCGACCTCGTAGAGATCAATGTGAAATTGCCCGGCGTCCAGCTTGGTGAAATCCAGGTAGTTGTTGATGAGCGTATAAAACTTGTTGGTCAACTGATGGATCATCTCAATCAGCTCGCGCTGGCGGGGAACCAGGGTACCCTCTTCTTCCTCCAGCAACATCTGGGTGGCAAAGAGAATGGTGCTCGCCGGGTTGCGCAGTTCGTGCGTCAGCATGGAGTAGAAATCGGCCTTAATCTCCTCCAACTGATTGTAGGCCACCAGGGCGGCACGATGGGCCAGCGCCTGCTCGATGGCGTAGAAGAACTCCGCATAATCCCCGTCCTCGCCGATGGAGATATGCTGCTTGGCAATGTAGCCGTCGGCCCCCTGCCGAACAGCGAGGGTCGCGGACTTCACATCGCCCTGCCCGGTGAGCAGAATCACTGTGGTATGCTCGTCCTTTTCCCGCAGATGCTGGAGTAACTCGAAACCATCCATGTCGGGGAGCAGCAGGTCGAGGAGGATCAAGTCGAACTGCTGCCCTGCTGCAAAGAGGACGAGGGCATCCTGCCCGCAGGCCGCTTCCTCGACCAGCGCGCCGCGCAGGGTCAGGAGGCGGCGCAAAAAGAGACGAATGATCGCTGAATCATCTATCGTTAGAACACGTCTATTGGTAAATCCCGGCAGGGGTTTAGAGACCATCGTTCTGCCTCCTACATACGGCCTGGACCTGGCTATCCAGAGGGTGGCAGCAACCTGCTTGCCAGGCGTGGTCCTGGCTCTCCCTGGGCAGCACGCTGGGTGCGGGCAAACTCGAATGTAGCATTCTGGCCCAAAAAGGTCTCGCAAGCCAGTTCGAGTTGCTGCGCGCGCTCGGGATCGCTCGTGGGAAGGTGCCGCCCGATCTCATAGCGGGCCAGTGCTTCCTCATAACGCATCCCCAACCGCTGCGCGATAGCAAGACTCTTGCGCCAGGCACGCCACGCCATCTGCGGTGACCCCGCGAGCCACTCATAGCTCCCTTGCCAGAGCCAGCTTCGCGGCTCGGCGACGGGGAACACACGCGCAAACTCTCGCAGGGCGGTGCACGCCTGGCGCGCAGTGGCCTGGAGGGTTGGCAGCGTGGAGGCGGGCACCGCTGCGGCGACCTTTCCTTCCCACAACGCCAGATAGACCTCGGCCACGCCCGCATAGCCCTCAAAGGCGGCAAAGGTCGTGGGATTCGATTCCTCGATGAGGTGGCGTGCGCTCTCGGCCTCCAGCAGCGCGGCCATCTCATCGCCCTCTCGCAGTCGAGCGAGGGCCAGCGCCGCGCGATAGGCAATCTCTTCCCCTGGCAGGTGGTTAGCCCCCAGCAGCGCCTTCGCCGCTTCCAGGGTTGCCAGCGCCTCCGCTGCGCTATCCCGACGAAGCGCCTGAAT
>JACCSL010000259.1 GCA_013812995.1 Ardenticatenales bacterium
CAACACACTCTGCGATACGAATTGCAACGATGTGGCAGCCTTCGAGATGCTCGGCCCGCCCCGACTTTCCAAGCTGCTATACGAGGGCGAGATTCTCCTGCGCGCGGCCGGTAGCACCGAGGCACTGCTGGCGATGACGCCCGAGCGGCTCGGCGCGGCCGCGCTGCGGGTGGTCGAGGAGGAGAGCGGGCTACGCCGCGCGGCGATCAGCGTCGGAATCCCCATTTTGCTGCCGGACGGCGACCGTCTGCTGCGCGGCCCCGAGATCAAGGCGGACAACCCGGCGGATGGCTGGGTGGACCTGCGCCGGGCGCACATGGCCCAGTGGCAAGCGTGGATTGGGGCCATGCTGGAGGAGGCGCAGCAGGAAGGACTTGTGGAGGGGTTGGCGAGCGGGTCGGGCTATCGTCGCGCCTTCAACGAGCGCGGAAGCTGGCAGCTCCCGGAGCGTTTCGATGTGGGCGAGATGGTCGCCTGGATCTTCCGCACCGCCGATGAGGGCGAGCGGATCAAAGAATAAAAATCTAAAACGTAAAACGTAAAACGTAATAAGAGCTTTGTCGTTCCTTACGTTTTACGTTTTATCTTCCAACCATTTCACCAGAGTGGGGTTTTCAACGATGACTCGTCCCTTCAGTGTGGCGGTGTACTGTTCGTCAAGCGATCATGTGGACAGGGCGTATTTTGAGGCGGCGGACGCGCTGGGGTTGGGGTTGGCCGCGCGGGGGTGGCGTCTCGTCTTTGGCGCAGGCCGGGTGGGGTTGATGGGGGCGGTGGCCTTTGCAACGCACCGGGGCGGCGGGAAAATCTATGGGGTCATTCCTCATGCTCTGGATCGCGTGGAGCTGACCTATGAGGAGTGCGATGAACTGCTGCGCGTGGAAACCATGCGCCAGCGCAAGGCACTCATGGAAGAAAACGCAGATGCCTACATCGCGTTGCCTGGGGGGTTGGGCACGCTGGAGGAAATCGTCGAGATCATCGTGCTCAAGCAGCTGCGCTACATTGACCGGCCCATCGTGCTGCTCAATACAGCGGGGTACTGGGAGCCGCTGATCGCTCTCTTCGAGGAGATGATCCAGCAGCAATTCCTGACGCTGGCGAATCCCAACCTCTACCAGGTCGTGGGTACCGTGGACGCGGCCCTGGATTACATCGCCTCCTACTCCCTGATGGAGACGCCGCCTCTGGCTGGGACCGATGATGAGGAGCGCGTGCGAACTGCCCTGGAGTAGCCTGAAATCAGCTGTATCCGGAAGATATTGCCCGGCGATGGCCCACTACCATCGCTGGGCAATGTCTTTTAGCCTGGCGTCGGTCAGACAATCGTCAGAAAGCGGTCCATTGCTGGTCCAACACCAGCTCTTTTCCTTGATTATTCTTGCTCCTATAGGGAAACCCGATTTTGAAATGGAGGAACAATCGATGAAACAGGCTGCCTTTTGGAACCTCTTGCTGGGTCTGCTGCTTCTTGTGCTACCCGGCTGCACTACAGCGCCGCCGATGGCAACGAGTACCCCTGTGTCCCTGGCAACGCCTACCACCGAAAGCGTTGATCCCAGCCCTGCTATCGCCACGGAAACAGCGGAGCCGACAGCCACGGCAACGCCCGCGCCGCTCTCGCAAAGTGGGCCGTGGCTGCTGCAACAAGCCTGGGGTCAACATGAGAAGCCATCAACAGCGGTGATTAGCAACATCGATGGGACGGCGTCGCAGCCCCTTGAGCTACCGCTGGACCGATGGGGATTCCTGCCCTCACTGGAGGTTGCCCCGCACGGGGGACGCATAGCAATGGTGGTTCGTGGAGAGGCGTTGGATCATCACCTGTGGCTGATGCAGTTCCCTGGCCCGGAAATCAACAAGCTACCCCTGCTCTCACCAGAGCTGCGGGCGGAGGCCCAAGCAGAAACCCTGTTACCAGGGGGATAACCAGGCCACCTGTCGCTGCGCCCAGGGCAACGCGGGCGTGCTGGCGAATCAGCGTGAGGTCCATCTCTAGCCCCGTGAGGAGCAGTAGAAACATCGCGCCCAGCAGGCTGATGACCTCCAGCAGGTGCCCCTGCTCCGGCGAGTGGGGCATGATCCACTGACCCACCCAGGGAACAAGGGTACTTAGCAGCGAGGGGCCAAGGATGATTCCCGCGAGAATCTCCCCGACGACCGGAGGCTGCCCCAGACGGAGCGCGACCTCGCCCAGGAGGCGGGCCGTTCCCAGTAAAACGGCAACCTGGATCAGTAGAATAAGTATGTCATGGTGGTCAACAGGCGTAAAGGCAGGCAATGGTTTCTTCCTCTATCGTCGTTTGCTTCGGCTAAAAACCATGCCACACTATCAGGCAGTTGACAAGCTCATAGAGTCTCCAACCTTGACTTGACCGCAGGAGACTCCTACACTTTCGCGTGGAATTCTCCACCCGGTAAGGAATTAGCTCTATTATGACGACCCCAGAAGGTGTATGGTCTCTCCCCCAGGAGAGGGAACCTTCCGCCGCGCTTCCGCCCCTTGGCCGACCCACCAATGACTATATTGCTCTGAAGCGCCTGATGAAAGAGCGCGGCCTGCTCGACAAACAGCCTGCTTACTACACGGTTCGTATTCTCTTCAATACCGCGCTCTATCTCCTGAGCGTGTCACTCTTCTTCATTATTGACGATTTTCGCCTGCACCTGCTGAATGCGGTGCTGCTGGCCTTTGCCTATACCCATATCGCCTTTGTCGCGCACAACTCCGGTCATCGGCAAATCTGCCGCACGGTGCGTCAGGATGATCTTCTGACGGTGCTTTTCATGGGGCTGGGCCTTGGTGTGAGCGCCACCTGGTGGGTGGACAAGCACAACGAGCATCACGGCCACCCCAACGTGCTGGACATGGATCCCGACATTGATTTCCCGATGATTGCCTTCAGCGAGGAGCAGGCGGAGAGCAAGAAGGGGTGGGCGCGCTTCATCGTCAAGTATCAGGCGTTCTTCTATCCCTTCCTGATCCTCTTCGTGCCCCTGAACATGCGGCTGCACAGCGTCCTCAAGATACAGCGTGGCGAGGCGAAGTATCCCGTGTTGGAGGCCGCGTTGATGGTCATCCATTTCTCGATCTACTTCACTATCCTCTTCACGCAGCTGACCGTTCTTCAGGCGATTGTCTTCTTCTTCTTCCACCACGCGCTGATTGGCCTCTATCTGGCCTCGGTTTTCGCGGCCAACCACAAGGGGATGCCCGTGCTGGAGAAAGATAGCGAGCTGGACTTTCTCACCCTTCAGGTCATCACCGCGCGCAACGTGAAGGCGCACCCGCTGACCGATTTCCTCTATGGCGGACTGAACTATCAGGTCGAGCATCATCTCTTCCCCACCATGCCGGAGAACAAACTGCGCGAGGCGCAGGTGCTTGTCAAGGCGTTCTGCGAGGAGCGTGGGCTTTCCTACTACGAGACCGGTTTTATCCAGTCTCAAAAAGAGGTGCTTTCCCATCTGCATCAGGTGAGCGCACCACTGCGCGCGCGGAAGCAGGCGGGGGCGACCGGCTAGACCCCGTACCGCGCCGCGATGGCCCACCCAGGTATGATCCAGGGTGCCGATCTCTATGTCCCACAGCCCTAGCGTCCCGTCATCCGATGCCGAGAGTAGCCCTTTTCCATCGGGGAGTCCCACCAGGGCGCGCACCCAATCGGTGTGACCCTCGCTGGAATGGCGCAGGCGGCTGTTGTCGGCCCCGTTCACACTTTCGCTGTGATCACTCAGCAGCAGAACCGTTTCGCCACGCTCCAACTCCCACACCCGCAGCGTGTGGT
>JACCSL010000290.1 GCA_013812995.1 Ardenticatenales bacterium
TTTCCATTTGACAGGGCCATTTCGGGGTGCTATACTCTGCTCCGTTGTGAGGGAAGAGAAGTTTCACCAGCAAGGCGATCGATAAAGTAACCAGAATGCTACCCACCATCCTCGTGCAACCAGTACCCTTCTCTTTTACGGAGAGCCCACGCTAACGCTAGCCTCAACCATAGCGAGCGTGGCAACCCATCGGTGCCACGTTTTTTATTTTGGCCCACCCTTACCAATTATACCGCTTCGGCCGTGTAGCTCAACTGGCAGAGCAGCTGACTCTTAATCAGCGGGTTGTAGGTTCGAGTCCTACCACGGTCACCTCTAGGGCCCCATCGTCTAGCGGCCTAGGACACTACCCTCTCAAGGTAGAGACACGGGTTCGAGTCCCGTTGGGGCTACTGACTTCCTCGTGGAGTCGTAGAAATGTCGTGCAAGACCATGTAGCTCAGTGGATAGAGCGCTACCCTGCGGAGGTAGAGGCCGGAGGTTCGAGTCCCCCCATGGTCGTTTAACAATTGAAACAGCAGCCGGGATGGCGGAATGGTAGACGCATACGACTCAAAATCGTACGCCGAAAGGCATGGGGGTTCGAGTCCCTTTCCCGGCATGGGTTTGAAATTTCAGGATTGATCCTATGCCTAATCCTTAAGAAACCCCGCGTAAATTGCCCGGCGTGTGGAAAAGAAGTGAAGCGTGCTGTGGATAAGTATTGTAACAACCATTGCATGAACGACTTTCAATACCGTTGCTACATTGAGCGATGGTTGGCTGGCGAAGAAACAGGTTGGATAGGACAATTCTACGCAGTCTCAGCGCACATTCGTCGTTGGATGCGTGAAACTTACGGCGAGAAATGCTCTCAATGCGGTTGGGCAGAGCGAAACCGCACAAGTGGTAGGATTCCTCTCACAGTTGATCACATTGATGGAAACGTAGAGAATAACCGTCCGGAAAATCTTAAATTATTGTGCCCCAACTGTCACAGTCTTACACCCACCTACGGAAGTTTGAACCGAGGAAACGGCAAACACCCCAATCATAAAGGTGGATACCTAACGCCCGATTAGCTCAGTTGGTTAGAGTGCTACCCTCACATGGTAGAGGCCGCTGGTTCGAGTCCAGCATCGGGCACCTTCCCGAAAGGGAGATAAAACAATAAGCCGGCGTGGCGGAATCGGTAGACGCGCTACGTTCAGGGCGTAGTTCTCGCAAGGGAGTGGGGGTTCAAATCCCTCCGCCGGCACCTGAAGTACTTTTACAATATATAATTCGGGCGTATAGCTCAGTTGGTTAGAGCGCCACGTTGACATCGTGGAGGTCAGAGGTTCGAGTCCTCTTACGCCCATTGCCGTGGGGGATAGTATAACGGCAGTACCACTGACTCTGAATCAGTTAGTCAAGGTTCGAATCCTTGTCCCCCAGCTCAACATCGGGGCGTAGCGCAGTCCGGTAGCGCACACGGATCGGGACCGTGAGGTCGGAGGTTCGAATCCTCTCGCCCCGACTGTCGGTAGGGAAAGATACCATCTTCCTCTACCTGCGGGCGTAGTTCAGTGGTAGAACGTCTCCTTGCCAAGGAGAAGGTCGTGAGTTCGAATCTCATCGCCCGCTTGGATGTGTCTTCCCCTAGCCGAGATAGCTCAGTTGGTAGAGCACTGCACTGAAAATGCAGGTGTCCCCAGTTCAAGTCTGGGTCTCGGCACCTCCGCCACCGTGGCTCAGGGGTAGAGCAGCTCACTCGTAATGAGCAGGTCGTGAGTTCGAATCTCACCGGTGGCTTCTGATAATAAAGAGAGGTAGGGTACGCCCTACCTCTTTTTTGTTGGAAAGGTTCCATCTTCGCCATCACGATGCCCACTTGCGCCGCCGACCAATCTCTATAGCCGCTTGGTTTGTTTTAAGTTAGTCGCTACGCCCCGTCGCCTCGGTAGTGCTCAATGTACTCCCGACCAATAGTCGGCATCGGTGTCCTCTGCCACGCAGAGTACCAGACCTCGTTCTCCAGCCAGAACCGGCATATGAATGCCTCGAACGACTCTGCGCTGTACACAATCTCAGCTGGGTTCAGTGGCTCATCTTGCCATTGCTCCACCTCAGTGCCGTAGAACTCCGGCGACGAGACGACAGCGTGATCCAACCCATCTGAGGTCAGATACAAGTACCAGAAGAGGCACCCCTGCGAGTCGGCCAGGAATCGGACCAAGTACCCACCACCGGTCGGCAATCGAACTAGCTCTGAGCACAGATCCAAGAAACAGTCAGTGTTCGACTGAACACGTCGTTGTAACGCTGGCGACTCCATGAACTTCGTGAACGCCTCCGGCAGCTTGATTTCCAAGTGGGCGGATGCCTCACGCAGGCGGGGGAGCGCCTCAGCGTTCTCAGTGGCTTTCTCCTCCCCAATAGAGTGATCAGCGTGCTCTGGTGCGGAGATGAGCCAATCAAAATCGCCCCGCATCTCGAACGGGATCGGGGGCAGGCAGTCGAACTCATAGCGACCGTATGTGCCGACATCGGGCCGGACGTCGCCCAACCCGGCGTTCTCCAGACTGGTCCCCCACCAGTGGCACGGAAACGGTGAGTCGGATGGCAGCATCTATTTCCTCCTCTGTAGCCCTATCCACCCCTAACCGAAGTAGTAGTGAATCATCTCGGACGGGTAATTGTATCGAGTGATAATCTCTGGGGGTAGTGGTAAAAGATTATTCTCGATATTCAATATCTCTAACTTGGTCAGCTGTTGGATTTCGGTTGGTAGCTCGGTCAACTGATTGCCATAAAGGTCTAGCATCGTCAGACCAACCAACTGCCCAATCTCTGGAGGCAATACCTTCAACTGGTTGCGCGCTATTTCTAGCTTGACCAAATTCGAGAGTTGAGCGATTTCTGGGGGTAATGTCTCAAGTTGATTGAAGCGAAGGTCCAATCGGGTTAGATTTTTTAATTGCCCAATCTCTGCGGGCAAGTTGTCCAACCGATTATCGCTCACATCCAACACCGAAAGATGAGTCAACTGACTGATGTCGGCGGGCAACGCACTCAACCGGTTCC
Source organism: Ardenticatenales bacterium (assembly GCA_013812995.1). GTDB lineage: Bacteria > Chloroflexota > Anaerolineae > Ardenticatenales > Ardenticatenaceae > JACCSL01. Next base: position 3,046 of record JACCSL010000290.1, read on the forward strand.
CCCGCAAGTCAAGTTTGCTCAACTGGCTCAATTGGCTGATGGCGGCGGGCCAGCTCTTGAATTGGTTATGGCCCAGATACAGCACATCAAGTTTCGTCAATTGAGCGATTTCTGGGGGTAACGCCTTGAGTTGATTGCGCCAGAGGTCCAAGACAACAAGATTTTTGAGTTGACCAATTTCCGGCGGAAGCGTCGTCAGCCCTTTCTGCGATAGGTCCAGCTGCGTGGCTTCATCTCTGGCGGCCTGTTCGATGATGGCGAGAATTTCCTGATTGGTCATAGAGCATATCCTTCATAATATGCTGGTTTCACGAGTGGATAGCCTCGAAAGCACGCTTATAGTGGAAGATGAGTTTCTGACGCGAAAGAGAAAGCTGGCTTTTTGCCAACCGTGATAGTGTCTCCTCACGAAAATGTGCAGGAATACCCGATTCACTAAGTATGCCGTGAGCAGTAGCAACCACCTCTTTCAAGGAAACTGAATCCCTGAAAGCTTGAAAGTTATCTTCTTGACCCGCAACTGCCATATTTCGTGCTTGTGCCGCTTGACCAGAATAGTGGATGACTTGGGTAAAGGGTCGTTGGAATTTCCGGCGTTCAAGATGCTGAGCCACAGCATTTCCAACTGCGACGATAGCCGCATTTGAGGGAGCGACAAGGTCAAGCTCTTCCTGCAACAAAGAGTACCATCTGTCATAGCGCTGGTTCCGAGCGTGGGCAGCGTGGTCTACAAGCATCGCCCCCTTTGATAGGTCCGTAATGTGGTAGTGCTCTCCCGCCTCGCAAAGATAGTGTCGCGCGCAATAATGGAGAATGAAATCCTCTATTGAGAAGAGGAAATTCCGGAAACCCGCTTCTACCTTTGACCTTGCGTCTTCTGGGGAATGCGCCCATTGACCCAAGGACGGTTCCATACAAATCAATACATACTCAACTGGACCTTCCGGTGTAAGGTTCGGAAGAAAGACATCGCCTTCGACCTCTGCGAGTGCCTTCATCCGCTCTTCAAGCTGTCGGTAACTCTCGTGGAAGTGTTCGTTGTTTGGCATCGGTTAATTCCTTATGGTCTGCACGATGTTTGCACTTTTGGCCCAGCGACTGGAAGTCGCGGCTGGAAGCCTGACGGCTGGGTGTCGGCCTACGCCGACACATTGGAATTCAGATAGCGCGTCGGCGCAGGCCGACGCCCGGCCAACGGCCATAAAGGGTGACTTCAGTCGCCTCCTCCGCATACGACTGCGCAAATCGGCCAACATAGTGGGTCTGCCTCTGCCAGCCTGAGCGTATTGTAATATCGCCAGGGATGCCTAAGCAAGCAAGTACCAGCTTCGCCCTTTCCCGCGTTTAGCCCTCAGCCTGTCGGGTGCCTACCCGATTTCCAATGCTGAGGGTTTTTTGATGAAAAATATCTATTTGCTTTGCCTATGGCTCTTTGTTCTATCCGCTTGCACGCTCCAACGTTCCAACGCTCCAACGCTCCAACGCTCCCCCTCCCTCCAGATTCTCACCGTGGCCGAGCTTCGCGCCGCGCGTGTCACCCTGCTTGAGCAGCGCGTGACGGTGCAGGGCCTTGTGACGAGCACGGAGGAAGCGTGGTCCACGCTGCAAAGTGGCGGCGCGGGGATGCTGCTGCCGCGCTCTGAGGAGATGATTATCGCGCAGGAGATTCTGGTGACGGGGCGCGTGGCAGAGGTCGAGGGACAACTGGCGCTGCTGGAACTGGAGGAGGTGCTGATCGAGCAGGCGCAGGGCGTGATGCCGGAGCCGGTGCCCCTCACATTGTCGCCCGAGCAGGAGAGTCTCTATGTGCGTGTCGGGCCAGCCACGCTCGACGCCCAGGGGATGCTCCGCCTCGCCGATGGTCGTACCCTGGCCCTGCGCGCGCCGGACAGCGAGGTAGCGCGGCGGCTGACCCCCAATGTTCGCCTCGATGCTATTCAGGGCGTGCTTCGCCGCGCCCCGCAGGGCTGGCTCCTCGTGCCCCCACTGGCCCGCGATGTGACCGTCGCGCCACCCTTCCTCACGCTCTGCGAGATTCAGGGCACGGGCGAGCACTCCCCGCACAAGGGCGCGCTCGTGGAGACGGTGGGCATCGTCACCGCCGATTGGCGCGCGCACGAGGCAGCGGGCTTTTTCCTCCAGGCTCCGGGCTGCGACGAGGAGCCGCGAAGCTCCGACGCGCTCTTTGTGGCGGCAGAGGGGACCACCGGGGACGATCTCACGGGCGCGCAGGTGCGTCTGCGGGGCAGGGTCGAGGAATTCTATCGGCGCACCCAGATCACCCTCGACGCAGGCACACTCCTGGTCGAGGCTCAAGGGCTACCATTGCCCGCTGCCGTGGCTCTTGCTGACGATATTTCCTACGAATCCCTGGAGGGAATGCTGGTGCGGTTGGAGGAGGGTGTTGCCGTCGGGCCTACCACGCGCTACGGGGAATTTGCCCTACTTCCCAGCGCGCTGGCTCCTGGCTCAAGTCATCTGATGCGCGTGGGCGGGACGCTTGACTCCCTTCTCCTCATCGGGATTGGGGGTCAGATTGCCCCAGCCGAGGTAGCAGTGGGAGCGCGCGTGAGCGGAGTGCAGGGTCCGCTCGACTTTACCTTCGGTGCCTTCAAGATTCAACCCACCCTGAAGCCAATTGTCGAGCCCGCGCCGCCCCCGCTCTCGTTCGACACCCCTCCCGTGGCTCCCGACGAGTGGAGCGTTGCGACTCTCAATACAGAGAATCTCTTTGACAGCGAGGATGATACAGGCCGGGCCGATGAGGAATCTACGCTCAGCCCTGAAGCACTTGCTATCAAGATAGAAAAGCTGGCCTCGACCATTGCCGGGCCGCTGGGCTTTCCAACGGTGCTCGCGTTGCAGGAGGTGGAAAATATCGGCGTGCTGAGGCAACTCACCGCGCACCCGCGTCTGGTGGGACGGTACGAGCCCTTGCTGCTGGAGGGGAACGATGGGCGCGGCATTGACCAGGCGCTGCTCGTGGAGCGAGGGCGCATCACCCTGCTGGAGAGCGCGCTGGCGAATGGCTGCTCCCCCCTCGCTGCCCCCGGTGGCAGCGATAGCTCCAGCTGCCCGGCAGGGGAGAGGCTGCTCTTCGAGCGCCCGCCTCTGGTGGCGCACCTGCGGCTGGATGACCGCTTTTCCTTCTACCTCATCAACAATCACTTCAAATCCAAGCGGGGCGGCGAACAGGAGACCCAACCGCGCCGTGTGGCTCAGGCGCACTATGTCGCCGCGCTGGTCACACAGTTGCGCCAGAGTGGGGCCGAGGTCATCGTGCTGGGGGATCTGAACGATGGGGAGGAGAGTCAGACGGTTGCCACGCTTACCGAGGGGGCGGGCCTTGCCAATCTATGGCTGACGCTGCCAGCGGACGCGCGCTACAGCTATATTTTCATGGGGGCGAGTCAGGTGCTGGACCATATTTTGGTAACACCAGCGTTAGCAGAGCAGGTACGCACCTTTTCCCCGCTCCATGTCAACGCTGATTACCCGCACAGCCTGCACGATGACCCCACAACGCTCCTGCGCAGCAGCGACCATGACCCCCTGCGTGTCGTTTTTCGGCTCCCCTAGAAACTCATAAAAAAGGAGCAGTCTCTAGAGACTGCTCCCAATGGCTGACAGTGGCTCTCTACTCAGCCTTTAAGCTTTCCAGAACGACGTTTGCCTCTTCATTTATGTCAGCAAGAGTCGTACTGACATCTGCACCTCTTACGATTTCCATGAGGCCATCCGCCAGCAGACGACGGGTGAAATCATACCCTGCCACCGCAGGCTCGGATTTTCCAAAGTCCAGCAGGTTGAAAGCCACCTCATAGTTGGGGTTGTCGGCCAGGTAGCTATCGAGCTCCTCCACCACGCTCTTGCGGACGGGGAAGCCATTGCCGATCTCTGCCCAGCGCAGTTGTTGCTCGGGCTCGGTCATCCACTTGAGGAAGAGCCACGCGGCGAGTTGCTTCTCGGGGGTTCGGCTGAGAATCGAGAGACTGGAGCCGTAGATATTCATCACCGGATCCGGCGTCTCATGCGGCAGCGCGGTCACCGCCCACTTGCCCTTGTAGCCCGCCTCGACTGCCTGGGTGAAGCGCGGCAGGAACGCGGAGCTGGCGATGGAGAAGAGAAGATTTCCGCCCCCAAACTCGTCCGGGTCGCTGAAGGAGGCAGGCGCGAGCGTGATGCACCCCTCCTCGTAGAGGCCCTTCAGGTACTCGGCGGTTTCCACGACCTGTGCACTATCCAGGGTGTACTCATCCTGCGCCTCGTTCATCAGGTCGCCGCCCCTGCTGAAGAGCATGGAGGCGAAATGGCTCGCCTCTCCTGTGAGTTGGTAGCCCACAACCCCCTTTTCCTTGGCGGCGCAGGTCATCTCGCGGAACGCCTCCCAGTTACTGGGGGGCGCGTCAAAGCCTAGGGTTTTCAGCAGGTCCGCGTTGTAGTAGAGCACCTCCACCGACCGCTCCAGGGGAAAGCCTAGCTGCTCGCCATAGAGCGCGTTATAATCGGAGTTGACGAAGGCAGCGAAGAAATCCTGCCGCGACTCTCCCTCGATGCCCCAGGTAGCGCTCTGGATGTAGGGCGAGAGGTCAATGATCAACTCCTCCTGCCGGTACTCCGCCGCCTGATCCTGATAGGCGACAACCAGATCCGGCTCCTCGCTAGCGGCGATTTGCCCGGTGAGCCGATCATAGATCGCCTCGGGGTTCTCCAGCGCCGCGGCGGTGACGGTAATTCCTTGCTCATTCTCCTCGTTGAACTGCGCGACCAGTTCTTGCAGGGCCGCCTCGCGCTCTGCGCTCTGGGTGTGCCAGAAAAGCACGCTCTGCCCGGCTGGGTCCACGTCGGCCAGCGTATCTTCCTCGCTGCTAGCATCGGGAACCTCCAGGGTCGGCTCGGCGGTCACCGCTGGCGTGGGCGTCGTCGCGACCTCGGTGGGCGCGGCGGTCTCCGTGGCCTCGCTCGTCGCCTCGGGGACAACGATGGTTGCGGAGTCGTCCGGCTCCGGGGTGGCGCGAATGGTTTCCCCATCGTTCTCGCACCCAACCAGCAGCAGCAGGGCAAGAAGCAGGGCGAATAGCATGGTTATACGTCGCATAAACTCGTTTCTCCTCATGAAATGGTATAGGCAGATTTGTTTACGGGGATAAGTTGAGGTGGGAAGGGGCAATTGCAGACTCTGAGGCAACGACTCCTGAGAGGCCCGGACAGAAAGAGTATGGGAAAGCCAGAGGCTTGCCAAATGTGGTATAATCTGCGCGCTTCAATAGAAACCCCCTCAAGAGAGGTAGACCGATGGCGAAGTTGAACCAGATTATTGCAATCGAAAAAGGTGTGAAGAGCCGCTCTTTCCAGAAACTGTCGGAGTCGCATCAGACACTTCAAAAACCCAACCTTCTCGCGGGTATCTCGCGCACCTATCGTCCCAAGGATGAGGAGGGGGAGCAGTTCCCGCCCGAGTCCACACGCGTCCAGATCAAGGCCGAGGATATTATCCGCCAGACGGTGACGACGCTGACAGAATTGTTC
>JACCSL010000307.1 GCA_013812995.1 Ardenticatenales bacterium
GCGGGTGGCAGCCAGGGCCTCGTCGTACAGCGCCTGTTCCATAGGGCTGAGCGCCTGACCCAGTGCTGCGCGTAGGGTCTCCGCCGCCCCCAGCAGGCGCGCGGCTTGGTGGAGGGGCTCTGCTGCTCCAGAGTGTGTTGCCAGCGTTGCCAGGCCCACCAGAGTTCGCATGATTTCCCCTTTGGCCCCGATTTCCTGGCCCAACTGCAAGGCAGCCCTATAGTGCTGGTGCGCGGCTGCTTCATTAGTCTGCCGACATGCTACATGCCCCAGGTTCGTCAGGCCGATGGTGATGCCCCGCTTGTGACCCATCTCGCGAAACAGGGCGAGGCTCTCCTCAAGGAGCGTCTGACCCTCGCCATCGTTCCCCTGATTGGCGGCTAGCAGGCCCAGATTTCTCAGGCAGATGGCAATTCCCTGCTGATCGCCCATCTCGCGACACAGGGAGAGACTCTCTTCGAGCAGGGCCTGCGCGTTTGGATACGCTCCCTGGTGGATGGCCCCGTTCCCCAGGTTTCTCAGGCAGATGGCAATCCCCTGCTTGCGCCCCATCTCGCGCCATAGGGCCAGGCTCTCCTCGTACAACGCCTGGGCCGCCGCATATCGTCCCTGCCTGGTTGCCACATCCCCCAGGTTGTTCAAGCACACCGCGATGCCTCGCTTATCATCCAGCACACGTCGCAGGGCCAGCCCCTCTTCATATAATGCCTGAGCCAGCGTCGTGTTCCCCTCGTGTAGGGCCGCATTCCCCAGGTTGATGACCGCATAGGCCAGGCCCGCCTGGTCGCCGCGCGCCTGGCACAACACCCGACTCTGCTCAAGATAGTTGACCGCGCTCGCGTACTCTCCTCGTCTCCAGGCCACCACGCCCAACGCGTTCAGGGTCTGATTGCGCCCGCCCGGCTCGCCAAGCGCTTCCCACTGCGCCTCTGCCTGGAGTAACCATGCCTGCGCCTCCTCGTACCGTCCGCGCACCTCGCAGAGCTTTCCCAGAGCCAGGGTGCTCTGCGCCTGCGCGGTGGTCTGCTCCGTGGCACGGGCCAGGTCCAGCGCCGCCTGGTAGTGCGCCTCCGCCTTTTCCCAGACACCCACCAGTTCCAGCACCGCGCCCAGCCGCGTGTGAATCTCCACCTGTACCTCTGGCTCCTCTAGCAGAGGGAGTAGGCGCTCATAGTAGGACTGTGCCGCGCCGTTGGCATACGCCGCCTGGGCCGCCTCTGCTGCCCGGCGGAGATACTCGCGCGCTTTGCTCTGGTTCTCGCTGAGGGCGTAGTGATAGGCCAGAAGGTCCAGATAGCCTGGAACTCCCGCCGTGTCCTGTGGCTCCAGATAGGCTGCCAGCCGCTCGTGCAGCCGTGCGCGCGTGGCGTAGGGTAGGCTCTCGTACGCCACCTCATGTGTGACGATGTGCTTGAAGAGGTAGACGAGCTCCGGTTCCGGCTTCTCCATAGGCGTGAGGTCCAGGTCACTGAGAGCGTCCAGGTCGCGCAGAACCTCACTGGCCTCGCCAAGCGTGGGGTAGTAGCCCAGCAGCCAGGTCACGCGGAAGAGCCGCCCGATGATGCTGGCGACCTTCAGTGTCGCTTTCTGCGGCTCGGTGAGGCGATCGATGCGGCTCAAGATCAGGCTGTGAAGGCTGGTGGGTAACTCCAGGCGCTCCACTGTCTGTACCTCGTAGGGGTTGAGGCCATGGTCGTGCAGGTAGTTTAAGAGTTCCTCCAGGTAGAAAGGGTTCCCTTCGGCGCGCGCCGACAGGTGGGCCACAAAACTGGTTGGCGGCGACTGCTCCTCGTGGGGATAGAGATGACTCAGGCGATTGGCGATCAGGTCAGCGACCTCTGGCTCGTTGAGTTCGGTCAGGGTGAGCAGGGTAAAATAGCTCAACGTACTCACGCGCGGGGCCTCCAACCGCGCCAGACCCGGGGGGCGGTAGGCAAGCACAATGAGCACCGGCAGATTCCAGATCGCGCGCCCGATGGCTTCGAGAAGATCATGGGAGGCGGCGTCCAGCCAGTGGCAATCTTCCAGCACCAGCAGCATCGCCTGTTGCTTCGCGCCGAGCGAGCGGGCACGCGCCTTCAGAAGGTCTACGAGCATTGCCTCGGAGGAAAGTTTGCGCAGCTCCGGGCTGAAACCACGCGTGAGATCATTGTCAGGCACTGGCAGATTGAGAATAGGGCCGAGCAGTGGCAGACGACCCAGCAGCGCCCGGTCCAACTCAGCGATGGTGTACGTGACCTGTTCGATCTGGCGCTCCAGTGCGTCGCTGGCGGCCAGGCCGAAGAAGTCACGCCAGATGGCCTGCCACACCAGATAGGGCGTGTTCGTGCCGTAGGATTGGCACTCGCCGCCATAGCCCGTAAAACCCTGACCATGTGCTAAGGATATTGCCTCAGCCACCAGGCGACTCTTGCCCATCCCCGCCTCGGCGGTAATGCCCACGATCTGGCCTTGACCCTTCCGTGCGACGGCTAATTTTGTATCTAACAGCGCCATCTCTTCGGTGCGCCCGATCATGGGCATGGTATAGGTTGGCTCCGTCAGGTGAATGGCGCTGGCCGGTGGCTGCCCCAGCAGGGCAAAGACCGGAATGGCATCCCGTTTGCCCTTGACGTAAATATCCCCGAGCGACTGCCAGCGGAAAAGAGCGGCGGTAGCACTCTGCACGCGACCGCTCGCGATAATCTGCCCCGGCTGGGCGTGCTGCATGAGACGGGCGGCCAGATTGACCTCATCACCCAGCGACCCATAGGTACGGCGCGTCGTGCCACCGTAGGCCCCGGTGCGCATTGTGCCGCGTGTCAGACCAATCTGTATCTCTATAATGAAGGACAGTGCTTCAGGCAGGTCACATAGCGCGAGGGCGGTGAGGGCTGCGCGGCGGGCGTCATCCTCGTGGGCGATGGGTGCCCCGAAGGCGGCATAGAGATAGCTACCTTTCTCGCCAATCGTGAGTTGGATCAACGTCCCCTCGTACCGCACCAGCAGGCTTTGCACCCAGCGGATGAAGGCGTCCAGCCTCTGGCACGCCTCGGGGTCGCTGTCGTACTCGATGCCATCAAAGCGTAGGAATAGCGCTACCGCCGGGCGTAGTTCAGTGAGGAACTCACCCTGGCCCGCATGGAGGCGCTCATAGACGATGGGGAGAATCCAGGGGCGCAACGCATCCGGGTGCAACGTGTCAGGCAGGAGAGGAGGCCAGGGCTGGGGCGCGACCGCCGTGCGCAGGCCCCCCACCACCGCAAAGCGCGCACCATGCTCATCCGTGCGCCATCCTTGAATCTCTAGGAGATCGTCCAGCGCATGAGCGGTGTGCTCCTCCAGTACCACCTCGTTCTTTTCGGCGATATGTTCAGCGGCTGCCATGCGGGTGAGGGTTTCCCCCGCTAGAGTATCGATGAGTTGCACGCTGGGGTCACCGACTAGAAAGCGCCGCATCGCCCCTGCCGCGACCGCCACCTTCATGGCGAGCGCGGCGGTGCTGCCAGAGGGGAGTTCTACCGTCGCAAATATGCGCATGGCCGCCTGCATGGCGAGGCCACAGGTGGTCGCGCGTAGCCCGGAATCCTGGTCGAACCAGCAGGTAATGGCATCGCCCGCAAAGCCGATCACGCTGCCACCATAGCAGTCCACCTCTCGGATGAGCGTATCGTAGACGATATTCAGCTGGCGCGGCAGTTCCTCTGCGCCTCGCCGGGGGCCGAGCTCGCGGGTGAGGGCCTCGGTGAGCGGCGTGAAGCCAGAGATATCGGCAAAGAGCGCGGCTCCCTCCGTGCGTTCCGGAAGAGGGTTCTCCGTCGCCAGGGCGTGGCGACGATCCATGGGGAGGTAGACAGCGAGTGCATCATCCATAGAGATAGACCTCCAGCAAGCAGGGAATAAGCGTGTGCCTCGGGTGGTGGGTACGAAGAGATGCCCTGCGGAGGATGATAACAAGGTAAGCTCAAGCAGCAGTAATCATGCCATCTATTGTGAAAACGAACACACGCTCTACTCGTTCATTGTTTGTTATACAGATTCCTTGACCTCATTTATGTGCCGTTAGTGGTAAATCCACTATAACATACCACGCGCGTCGTGTGAAAAGCACAACGCAGTTTGTCAAAGGGGCCTTTAGGTTGTGATTAGCTACACAAAAGGCCCTTGTTGGTGGGGGTCTAAAGTCCTTTTGTTGTAGAAACACAAGACCCTTTGGATAAGACTATAAAAAGAACCATTGATTGTTGAAGAGGAACAACATATTCTTAGCCCTGGGTGGCGACGACGACAACAACTCCACAACAACTACCCCTCATTTATCTCATAAATCCACAACCCCCGTACTTATCTGAAATCAGGGAGATCGCAATGTATCAAGGACAAACTGCCGTACGCCGCGTGCTGATTATACTAATGATGGTCGCCGTACTCTTCGCAAGCCTGGGTGGTCCTGCCAGCGTTCTGGCGCAGAAGCCTGAAGGTCAAAATGACCCCAACAATGC
>JACCSL010000339.1 GCA_013812995.1 Ardenticatenales bacterium
TGCAAAAAAGGCATGATGGGCTGCATAAGTGATGCTCGCGGGAGAATGACGCTTCTCCCACCCCCCCACCGGGAGCAGTGCTGCCAGGTTCGGGGTGCGGCCCTGCTGGTACAGCGAGGTGGCAACGTCGTAGCGCAGTGTGTCCAGGGTGATGAAAACGATGTCATGGCTGCCTACCACGTTATTCATGTCAATCAACGCGCCCCCCTTTCCAGCAAGGCGTCGAGTTCGCTGCTGTAGCTGTCGCGGCCCTGCCAGGTAATGCCCGGCAGAAGATCGCCAAACGCGTTGATCTCCAGAATGGCATGGTCCTGAAAATTGGGCGCGACGAGCAGATCGACACCGCAGTAGAGGCTGCGCGGGAAGAGCATCGCGGCGGCCTCGCAACTGCGCTGCATCTTCTGCCAGGCCCCCTGGCCTATTCGCGCCAGCAGGGCAGGTACGTCGCCACGCATGTTACCAAGGTGCAGATTTGTCATGGGGCTTCGCCCCAGACGGAGCACCAGATGGCGCGCCTGCCCCGCGATGACCAGGACACGAAGATCGAAGGGCTTTCCCTGAAATGCCGCCTTGGGAAACCACGCCTCGACCTGCGCTCCCTCGCCACAGATAAAGTCAACGATGGGAGCTATCTGTGTATGCTTGGTGTAGCGACGAATGCGGCGCGAGTTATAGAATCGCTCACCCACCTGCTCGGTGGAGGTAAAGGCGAACTCACCCGCGCGCTCCAGTCCATAGGCCACAACGCCAGAGGCGGAGGAGCCACAGGCGAGCTTGATGAACACCTGCGTGTGGCCGCTCTCTGCCATACGAGTACGCAGTTGCTCGTAGCCTTTGATTGGGCCAAGTGAGGGGGGCACCGGAACATCGTTTGCCTCGCACAGGGCATGGCAGAGCCGCTTGTCGAACATCTGCGCAATCTCGTCCGGATGGTTCATCACCGGATTGGGCAGCGTGGAGCAGCGGGCCAGCAACGCCCGGAACCCTAGATACCACTGACGCGGGTAGAAAATGCGGCCTTTGTCAAAGAGAAGCGACCTCGCGGCGGAGGCATCGATGCGCGCGCTGCCCCACTCATCGTCTTCGATCTCGGCTCCAGCAGCGATCAGCCCCTTCTCAACGTCGAAGTTCTGGCCGGGAGAGTCGATGCGCAAAACGGCGAATGGCTCGCTGGGCAGCTCTGCTCCCGCCAGAAGGGCCTGGTAACTACAGAGCGTAGCGGGCGAAAGCCCAACACGAGCCAGCGCCTCCTGGAAGAACAATACACGCTTGTGACCGGGGTGCCCCACTAGCAAAAAGCGCATCGGCTCATTCTCCCACGGAGACATAGCGCCAATCGTCGTCTGCTTCTTTCTGGCCCGTGGTGATGACATTAAAGGGAATCTCCCGCAGTCGCTTCACCAGTTCCGGGGAGAGGAAATTTTCGGAGACATCCAGCGTCTGGAGAAGGGTGTAAATCAGGCCATCGAAGAGCGCCAACATCCCCTCGTCGGTCATGGTACCCATCGAGAGGTCTAGCTCCTGAACTCTGGAGAGAATGGGAGCGGTTGCGAGTGCCTTGGCGATCTCATCGGCAATATCGCTGTCCCGCAAGCCAAGGTAGGTGAGTTTGGGGAAGCGTGTGCCCTCCAGAATCGGGGCAAGGTCCTCCACCGTGCTGTTCGCCCCGTAATCGTCAGTCCCCAGCCATAGTTCCAGATGTTCCAAGTTTGGAAGATGTGCCTCGCAGATGCTCTGGAGCACGGATTTATCCAAACCGCCACTCTGCACCACCAATTCTCTCAGACGCTCGTGCGTCACAGGTCGCTCCGGCTCGACAAACCTGAAGCCCAGGCTGTTGCCACCCCGCACCTGAAACACCTCCAGCAGCGGATAGGCTTCAAGCAGCGGGCCAACGTTGCTCTGCTCGATCCAGGAAATCTCCGACTCTTCATAGGTGATGTCTCCAATGAAAAGCGCCTGGAGACCAGGAAGGCGCTCGCGAGCGGCCACCAACGCCTCGACAACAAACTCGGAGGTGGCCTCGCGCCCGTAGAGGTCTTGTGCCCAGACACCGATGACCAGCGCCTCCAGGTTGTCAGCCTTGGGAGCCTGTAGAAGAAGCTCGAAAATATCGGCAAAGGTATCGTTGGTTCCATACTCTAGTCGCAGGGCGTAAGCGGTGCCCTGTGGGTCTCGGATACCCTGCGCCGGGTCAAACTCGGCAACCGAGCGCCCGGCAAAGCTCGAGACGTGGCTGGATATTGCCATTATTCCTCCTTACTCTCTGGGGGATTGGTACGTGGCCCATGCTATCACGCGCTCGCGTCAAAATCCAGCAAGGCAACGAGCGGATGTTGGAGAATGTCTTTGCTCGTGCTGCCAAGTTGGTTATAGTGTGGCCCCATTTTCCCTGCAAAGGATTCATCGCTATGGCAGATATCGCCTGGATTGATTCGGTTCACCATGACAGCTCCGCCTTCTATGTGACGATCAAGGGGACTCGCATCGGCGACAAGGGTACAGTGCGGCTACGCGCAGGGCTGGACGCGCCCATTGAGCGGCTCTTCGTACGCACTACGCCCGATGGTGAGCAGGCGATGACCCCCATGCGGCGCGTGGACGTGGACGCCATCTGTCAGTGGTGGGAAGCGGAGATGCTGCTCCTCATGCCGCTGACCCACTACCGCTTCCTGCTAGTCACCTCAGACGGGGGCTGGTGGCTGACCGCCGAGGGAATGCAGCGCCACACGCCGACCGATGCCAATGATTTCAAGCTGCTGGCAAACTATCATGCGCCGAACTGGGTTCGCGATGCGATCTTCTATCAGATTTTCCCGGACCGCTTCGCTGATGGTGACCCAACGAACAATGTGCGCAGCAACGAGTACAGTGTTTATGGCTTTCCTACCATTGCCCGGAAATGGGGCGAGTTGCCTCAGAAGCTGACGGGCGGACGTGAGTTCTTCGGGGGTGACCTCCAGGGCGTCATTGAGCGACTGCCCTACCTGGAGGCGCTAGGCATCACCGCGCTCTACCTCAACCCGATCTTCACCGCGCCCAGCAACCACAAGTATGACATCGCGGATTATGAGAAAGTTGACCCGCATCTGGGCGGCGATACGGCGCTGAGTGCGCTGCGGCGGGCGCTGGATGAGCACGGGATGCACTTGATTCTGGACATTGTACCGAATCATTGTGGGGCGCTGCATCCGTGGTTCATCGAAGCACAGGGCAACTCACAGGCACCCACGGCGGACTTCTTCACCTTCAACCGGGCAACGGGGGATTACGCCTGCTGGTTCGCGGTGCCCTCACTGCCGAAGCTGAACTACCAGAGCGAGCGGCTCCGCGCGCGGATGTACGCGGGCCAGGACGCCATCATGCGCCGCTGGATGCGAGCACCCTATCGCATCGACGGCTGGCGAATTGACGTGGCAAACATGCTGGCACGGCAGGGAGAGAGCCAGCTCGGTCACAAAATCGGGCGGGGCATCCGTCGGGCCATCAAGGAGGAAAACCCGGACGCCTATCTGCTCGGGGAAAACTTTTTTGACGCCACGGAGCATCTCCAGGGAAATGAGTTGGATGCGAACATGAATTACCGAGGTTTCGGCTACCCACTCCTCCACTGGCTGGCCGGCTATGATAATGCTGCCTTTGGGGGCGCGGCCTGGAGCGTTCCCTATCCTCTCCCCACAGAGGCAATGGTCGCGCAGTGGCAGACCTTCATGGCGGCGGTACCCTGGCAGATTGCGCTCCAACAACTCAATCTGCTGGGGAGCCACGACACGGCACGCTTCTTCACCTTTCTGGGTGAGGATATGGCGCGGGCGCGGGCAGCGGTCACGGTGCTCTTCGCCTTCCCTGGCGTTCCCTCCGTCTACTACGGGGATGAGATTGGTCTGGCGGGTGGCAATGACCCGGACTGCCGTCGCTGCATGCCCTGGGGGCCGGAGGCGTGGAACGAGGAGATGCTGGAGATGTATCAGGCGCTTATCCGTCTGCGCCGGGCCTCCCCGGCACTGCGCTGGGGTGGTTACCAACTGCTTCATGCGGCGGGTGAGAGTGTGGCGTTCCAGCGCGAGGCAGCGGAGGAGCGCATCCTCGTTGTGGCCCGGCGTGGCGAGGATGCGCTCCAGATGCTCCCTGTCGGGCATGGGGGAATCGCGGATGGAACAAGGTTCCGCGAATTTTTCAGCAAGGCGGAGGAAACTGTCGCCCAGGGGCGGTTACCGCTGACAGGGCTCCCGCCCGTGGGCGCACAACTCTGGATCACCGCTACGGGTTAATGGGAGTGATGATCAGCCCCGTCATGATGGTGGTGGGTGTGCCCGTCCGAACTGGACGAGTCATCTGCCTCTCAGCAACCGGGCTCACCGTGGTTGCCGCAGCAATCCTGGCGAAGCGCGATGCGCCGCCAGATATTGCGCGTCAACTTGTACACTTTCTCATGCAGGGGCATTGGCTGGCTCAGATTGGTGAAAACAGCGCGTCGTCTAGCCATAGTCTCTCCTCAAAGGGCCTCTTCTGATACGAAGAGGCCCTTTAGTTTGGATGTTAATCTAGCGAACGCTCACATCGTCCACGTAGAAGTTGGTGAGCAGGGAGCTATCCGTCTCGACACGGAAGACGATGGTGATCGAGCGGCCCGCGTAGCTGGAGAGACTCAGGGTGTCCTGGCTCCACGTATTTTTGGTGCTCAGGTTGCTCCACTTGCGGATCGTGGTGAGGTAGGCTCCCGTGGTGCCATCGTAGAGGCGAACCTCCATCCAGTCGTAGATCACCGTCTGAGTGCTCTCTGCCGTCGTCATGTACCACCAGTAAGTCAGAGAGCCGTTGGTTGGCACGGTGACCTTCTGAGAGAGCGTGTCCACGCCGCTGTTGTAACCACCCAGCCGGGCGCTCCGGGTGCCGGAGCGCGGGCGCTCTGTGGTAACAAGGACGCGGCCGCCGCTGGAGCTCTCACTCCAGCCCACGTTGGAGCCACTCTCAAAGCCAGGATTGACGATAAGATTTCCACCAATAGGGGTACTGGTCGCCGTGGCGGTCCTCGTCGCGGTGGCGGTGGCGGTCCTCGTCGCGGAGGCGGTGGCGGTCCTCGTCGCGGTAGCCGTGGTGGTCCTCGTCGCCGTGGCCGTGTGGGTGGCCGAAGGAATGGGCAGGGGCGTATTCGTCGAAGTCGCCGTCGCGGTGGGCGTGGGCGAGGTCGAACCCAGGTTGAGACCAATGATCACCGGGTCATGGTCCGACGAGCGGTACGGGCTCGGGCTGTAGAGGTCGGGGGTGGGCTTGAACTCAGTGTTGTAGTCGATAACAACCGGCTCGTCTGCGTTGATGTGCCACTCGGTCACGCCGCTTAACTGGCCGGTCAGGCTGCTCGTGGTGAGCGCATGGTCGAGGTAGCCCGCCCACCCATCGAAGACGAAGGAGTAGGCTTTCCCACCGAGGAAGCGGTCTATCTCGTTGACGAGTCCGCCGTTGGTCAGGGTAGTAATCGGGCTTTCCTCGGCATAAGAGTTCAGGTCGCCGATGACCAGCACATCGCTGTCGCCGGAGGAACTCTGAACACTGCTGATGAAGCTCAGCAGGGCCTGTGCCTGCTGGGTGCGTCTGGCGTTGAAACAGCCCTGCCAATCGCCCTGATCCGCATCCGCGCCCGTCGCGCCCTCGCAGCGCTTGGACTTGAAGTGGTTGACGATGATCGTGAAGTGCTCGTTGTTCGAGTTCACGCGGAAGGTCTGCGCCAACGGCGGACGGTCGAAGATGGCATCGGTGTTGTTGAGGGCGGCCCCCACGGGCGTCACGCGGCCCGGCTTGTAGATGATCGATACCTTGATGGCGTCCGTGCCGGGGCTGGGCTCCGTGAGGTAGGCGTAGGTGCCCGGCGCGGTGGCGCTGTTCAACCCATTGACCAGATCGCTGATCGCGGTCGAGCCATTGTTCTGCATCTCCATCAGCCCGAAGACATCGGCATTGATGGCGGTCATGGCCGCGATGGTCTTCGCTCGTTGCCGTGCAAATTCCGTCGAGTTGCTCGCGCCACGGTCATCGACGCCCCCAAAGGTTGTGAAGTAGTTCAGCACGTTGTAGCTAGAGACCTTGACATTGCCGCCCACCGGGTCCGGTGCAGCAGTACGCGGATTCTCCCGAACGAAGGTCGGCGTGGTGCGCGGGTGGAGGATATAGCCCAACGTGGCGGGGGTACTGGCGTTGACCGCCCCGTAGCTCAAAAAGCCTGTCAGCCCGGTCGTTGTATCACCCGCTCGGATCGTGTTGTCCGCACCGATGTAGGGCAGCGGGTTCGGATTCTGGATGGTGCGCCCATCGTCCAGGACGAAGCTGCGCCGGGCGTTGCCATCGGCGGTTTCAGCCAGGCCATTATTGACATGGTACAGACGGCCCTCTGCTGAGAGGGTCAGCTGACCGTAGCGCCCCAGAAAGTAATTCTGGGCCACGGTGAGCGGCTCAGGAATGGTCAGCAGCATTCCCTCATAACGCTCCCAATCGCCGACAGCTGCTAGCGGGAGTTCCACGGCGGTGGCCGGAATGCTATTGCCCACGCTACAGATAGTCACGGAGGTGATCGTGTCAATCTCGGTCAGCCCGTTGAACTCTATGGCGCGGCCACTCACGCGCACACGGTCGCCGACGTTCACGTTGGTGGCGAAGGTGGCCGTGTCATAAATAAAAACCCCATCGGAGGTGGCTATGTTGCCATCGCTGATGAGGTCCTGGGCGAAGAAGCCGCTCAGAGCACCGGAGCCCTGGTAGTCGCCTGTGACAATGCCCTCCAATGTCACCGTGCTCCCTGACAGGGGGCTGCTGCTGCCGCTCCCCTGAATCTGGTAGATCGGCGTGTATGCCCCGGTGCAACTGCTATTGGGCGTAGCCGTGATAGGCAGTAAGGTTGCCGTCGCTGGGGCGGTAGCGGTTCGCGTCGCGGTGGGCGTGGGGACAGGCGCGGTACAGGTCGAGGCGCGGTTCTGAGGATTGCTGCTCGCGCTGTTGAGGACAAAGTCGGTGGTGTTGTTGTCGCTGTCCTGCGTGTTGGCGCTGGCGGGCTTGCGCTCGTAGCTCTGGTTGACGCTGGCACTCATCGGGGTGAGCGTGGTTCCCTCGCGGTAGAAGGTCGTGCTGCTCATGCCAACCTGGTCGATCACAGCGCCGCTCGTATTCAGCAGGGCCAGCCCGCCGTTATCGACAATGCCGATGCTGTAGTTCTGATCGCCTGCGACGGGGCCAGCGTAGCCACCCGTGGCATTGTTCGTTGCCAGGAAGCGACAGCCAGGGCCGAGGGTCGTGCCCGCGTTGATGGTGAGGCGGCTGCTCCCGGAGGTGCTACTGGCTGCCGAGCCACTGATGATCCAGCCGCTCAGGTCGATGGTGGTACCGGATAGATTGTGGAGTTCGATGAACTCGTCGTTGCCGCCATTGAGACCACGGGTGCGGAACTCGCTGATTACAATGGAAGAGGAGATGGCGGAGACAGAGGTGGCCTGATAGACCCATCCCATCGTCGCCAATACAAGCGACAATAGGAGGGTAAGGATAATTGGGTGCTTCAACGGCTTGCTCCTTGGTGATAAAGACGAAGAGGAAAAATAATAGCGATGTCAGTAGGACATCAAGGCTATCATTTTAGGGGAATAGCGGGGCCGTTACAATGTAAGTTTCTCACAAGCGGGACTAAAGTCATTAGTGGAAGCTAACAAAAGAATCAGACTTTCTCTGTAGCACCTAACTCGCAGCAACTTGACATTGGGTAGAGAAAAGAAAAACAATGTAGGCGGATGGTTGTTGTGTTGTTGAAAGGAGAAGCACTGTGCGACGTTCTGTTCTTATGCTTACCCTGGTACTTCTGTTTGGAGTACCCCTTGTTGGTCATGCCAGTGGCACGGCGGAGCCGAGCGCCCAGGAATGCAGCCAGCGCGAGGCGACGTTCGCGGCCCTGGGTCGTCCCTCGGCGGGTTCGTTGCTCCTGGCGCGGGTCAACCCCCAGCAGGCCCCCGCTGTGACCCAGGTCCAGCCCGATGTCTATGTCGTTCGCTATGGCGACACGCTGAGTCGGATTGCCGCACGCTACAATATATCATTGCGGACCCTCATGGATGCCAACCAGCTCCAGAACTCGAACCTGATCTTTATCGGACAGCGGCTTTACATTCCCGGCGTGACGAGTGTTCCCAGTGTGGTTCCGGCGCTGCCTGCCCCACTGGAGGCAGCCTGGATTGAGGGCGAGGTCGTACAGGGAGAGGCCGCGCAAATCTGGCTGAAAGCCACGTCGGGCACGGGCGTCACGGGGCGGCTGGGCGAGCAGGTGGTGCCCTTCTATCCCTACTGCAACCTGCTCTGGGGATTGGTCGCCTTTGATGCCTTGAGCGACTTGCCGGGGAGCTATAGTCTGACGCTGAATGTACGGGGAGCGGACGGCGTCATCCGTCCTGCCTCTGTACCGCTCATGCTGCGGGCGGGCAGCTACCCCGCGAGCCCCATGATGCGCTATCCCTCGGATCGGCAGCGACTGCTGGATGACAAGGAACTCGTTCGCGGTGAGAATCAGAAGCTGAATAGCATCTTTGCCGCCCTGCCCTACAGCACGCCGCGCTGGAGCGGGGCCTTCCGCCTCCCCCTCGATTCTTATGTCACCAATGTTTTCGGCTACATGGGAACGCAGAACGGGCAGCGGGTGGGCTATCACGAGGGAATTGACTATCGCGGGCGGGTGGGCACCCCCATCCTGGCCCCGGCGGCGGGCGTGGTGGTCGTGGCAGAGACGCTAACGTTGCGGGGCGGAACGATCTATATTGACCACGGCGGTGGTGTGGTGACGGGCTACTTCCATCAGAGTGAGCTATTGGTCCGGGTGGGAGATACGGTCAACATGGGGGATATGATCGGGCGGGTCGGGGCCACAGGGCTGGTGACAGGGCCACACCTGCACTGGGAGATGCGCGTCAATGGGCGCTGGGTGAACCCCAACGTCCTTGTTCGGCGCAGCGTGCCGTAGCGTTAGAACAGGAGGGGTTCCGCTCCCAACTCGGCCTCGATGTAGATGTAATTTCCGTGGCTCACCTGGAGCAGAGGAACCGGGGAGCGCTGGATGAGTTTGTTCACAGAGAGGTTATCAC
>JACCSL010000344.1 GCA_013812995.1 Ardenticatenales bacterium
CATCCCGGCGAGGGGTGGACGCAGTTGGTTATCACCGCAGAGCGCGGCTTGCGCGCTCTGAATGGGCTGCTGACGGGGCTACACGAGCCGCGGGCGACGCATCTTGCAATGCTAGAGGCGCTGGCGGGCCGCGAGCACATCGAGTTGACCTACAGAGAGGCGATGGCCGGAGACTATCTCTGGCACGAGTTTGGGGATTTGCACTTGATTTTGCCGTGACTTATCAACAGGGGGCGACCTTAGCGGTCGCCCCCTGTTGGTTATTGTGCGCGCTCGATGGCTTTCTGGAGGACGCGGCGGGTGAGAACGTGCGTGAGGTGGGCGCGGTAGACGTCGTCCGCGTGAATGTCCGAGAGGAATTGGAGTCCCTCGCCTGCCTTTGCCGCTGCCGCGTCAATGCCCTCGCTGCCCGCTTGCTGCCCCATCATCGCCTCCTCGACGGGGCGCAGCCGCTGGGCATAGTCGGCGGCACCTGTCAGCGCCACGCGGCAGGACTCAATGCGCCCCGTTCCATCCCTCCTCACCCACGCGGCCACGCCGCAGATAGCATAGCCGCTGGCGGGGTTCTCGAACTTCTCATAGGCGCTGCCGGAGGCCGGGCCAGAGGGCGGGAAGCGAACCGCCACCACCAGATCGCCCGGCGCGAGCGCGGTTTCCATCAGCCCCACGATGAACTCCTCCATAGGCGCGAGGCGCTCCCCGGACGGCCCGCGAATCTCAAGCTGCGCGTCCAGGGCCAGCGCGACGGCGGGCAGGTCGGCGGCAGGGTCGTTGTGGGAGAGGTTGCCGCCGATGGTGCCCCGGTTGCGCACCTGGAGATCGCCCATGATGGAGCAGACCTCGGTTAGCGCGTCCAGCCCGGTATTGGCGTCGGCAATCTCGTGGTAGGTCGTCATCGCGCCGATGCGCAGAGACCCATCGGCCACCGTCGAGAAGCCGCGCAGGTCCGCGACCTGGCCGATATCCACGAGTACGGCAGGCGAGGCAAGGCGCAGCTTCATCATGGGAATCAGGCTGTGGCCGCCCGCCAGGATTTTGGCATCCTCGCCATGCTGCTGGAGCAGCGAGAGCACCTCGTCCACGCTGGTGGCCTGGTAATAGTCAAATTTGGCTGGGTACATCGCTCCTCCTAATCTGAGAGTATCTGCCGCTCGGGCCAATTGGCGGGGTCGCCCGGCTCGTCGCGCCCGCCCAACGGCGTCTCATTTGTTGCCTGCATCCCATTGCCCCCAGACGCACCCTGAATGGCGTGCCAGAGTTTGGAGGCCGTGAGAGGCATCTCCAGGTGACGAATCCCCAGCGGGGCCAACGCATCCATCACGGCATTGGCGATAGCCACGGTGGCCGCAATGGTGCCCATCTCGCCCGCACCCTTGACGCCCAGTGGGTTGTGCGGCGAGGGCGTCACGGTGCGGTCCACATCGAACATCGGGAAAAGCATGGCCTTGGGCACGGCGTAGTCCATCATGGAGCCGCTGAGAAGCTGCCCCGCCTCATCATAGACCGCCGCCTCGGTGAGCGCCTGGCCGATGCCCTGCACGATGCCGCCCAGAATCTGCCCTTCCACGACCAGCGGGTTGATGACATTGCCTACATCGTCCACCGCCGTGTAGTGCTGGATGTGAACCTCGCCCGTCTCGCGGTCGATCTCCACCTGGGAGATGTGGCAACTGTTGGGAAAGGTAAAGTTGGCCGGGTCGTAGAAGGCGCTCTCCTCCAGACCGGGCTCCAGCCCTGCGGGCAGGTTGTGTGCGGTGTAGGCCGCAAAGGCAATCTCCGCAAAGCCCTTCGCGTGCGCGGGCGAGCCCTTGACATGGAGCTTGCCCGTGGTGCGGTCGTAGACGATGTCCTCCTCAGCGGCCTCCATCTGGTGCGCGGCGATCTTGATGGCTTTCGCACGCACCTTCTCCGCCGCCCGCACCAGCGCGCTGCCGCCCACGCAGCCGGAGCGGCTGCCGTAGGTGCCCATGCCGAAGGGCACGCGCCCGGTATCCCCGTGGACGATCTCCACATCGTTGATGTCCATGCCCAACTGGTCGGCGACGACCTGGGCAAAGGTGGTCTCGTGGCCCTGGCCGTGCGAGTGCGACCCGGTAAGCACCGTGGCCTTGCCCGTGGGATGGACGCGAATGACGGCGCTCTCCCAGAAGCCCACCGCCGCGCCGAGGGCACCCGCCACCTGCGACGGCGCGGGGCCGCTGGCCTCGATGCAGCCTGCGACGCCGATACCGACGAGCCGCCCCTGCTCGCGCGCCGCTTTCTGGCTCTCGCGCAGGGCATCGTAGCCGAACATGCCGAGCGCCTTGTCGAAGAGGCGGTGGTAGTCGCCGCTGTCGTAGAGGAAGGCAACCGGGGTCTGGTAGGGGAACTCGTCAGCGGGGATGAAGTTCTTGCGGCGCAGCTCGACGGGGTCCATGCCCAGCTCCTGCGCGGCGATGTCCACGAGTCGCTCCACGAGATACGACGCCTCGGGCCGCCCGGCCCCGCGATAGGCATCAACGGGAACGGTGTTGGTCAGCGTGCCCCACATCTCGCCCCAGATGGCTGGAATCTTGTACAGGCCCGACAGCAGGGTAATATAGAGCGCGGTCGGGATGAGGGGCGCGAAGGTCGAGAGGTAGGCTCCCTGGTTGGACCAGGTCTGCACATGCAGCCCGGTGAAGGTCCCATCTTTTTTCAACGCGAGCCGCGCGACGGTCACATGGTCGCGCCCGTGGGAGTCCGTGAGATAGGATTCGGAGCGGCTACAGACCCACTTGACCGGGCGATTGATCTCGCGCGCGATCCAGGGAACGATGACCTCTTCCGGGTAATGGAAGATCTTGCTACCGAAGCCGCCGCCCACATCGGGCGAGATGACGCGCAGTTTCTGCTCCGGGATGCCCAGGGTGAAGGCGCTCAGCAGCAGACGAATCGGGTGTGGGTTCTGGCTGGTCGTCCAGAGCGTCATCTCCTCGGTGTAGGCATCCCACTGCGCGACAGCGGCACGGGGCTCCATCGCGTTGGGGATGAGCCGCTGGTTGATGAGTTCCAGCTCGACGACATGCTCGGCGCTGGCAAAGGCTTGCTCGGTTTCATCCTTGTTCCCCAGCGCCCAGGCGTAGCTGATATTGTCGGGAATCTCGTCATGGACCAACGGCACGCCTGGCTCTGTCGTCTTGCGTGCGTCGATGACAACCGGGAGCGGCTCGTAATCCACCTCGATCAGCTCCAGCGCGTCGTAGGCGATGTAGGGACTCTCGGCCACCACCGCGACCACGCTATCGCCGACGTGGCGCACCCGGTCCACCATGAGGGGCCAGCGATCCGGCACCTTGATATCGGGCACATTCCAGCCGCAGGGGAGCTTGCCCACACCGCCATCGATCAGCTCCTGCCCCGTGTAGACCGCGATAACCCCATCGAGTGCCTTGGCTGCATCGGTGTTGATGCTGCGAATCCGCGCGTGGGCGTAGGGGCTGCGCAGGATGGCAACGTGCGCCATGTTGGGTATGTGGAGGTTGGCGACATATTTGCCCTTGCCCTGGATGAAGCGAGGGTCTTCGCGTCGCTTGATGCTCTCACCCATGTAGTTGCCCATCAGTCTCCCCCTCCCATCTCCGTGGCGGCCTGCTGCACCGCCTTGACGATGTTCTGGTAGCCCGTGCAGCGGCAGAGATTCCCGGCCAGGCCGTGGCGAATCTCCTCCTCGCTCAAGGTACCGCCGTGGCGCTCGACCAGCTTGACCGCTGTCATAATCATGCCCGGCGTACAGTAGCCGCACTGGAGACCATGTTTGTCCCAGAACGCCTGCTGCATGGGGTGAAGCCCGGTACCTGCCAGCCCCTCGATGGTCGTGAGCTCCGCGCCCGCCGCCTGCACCGCAAAAACCGTGCAGGATTTCACCGCTTTTCCATTCAGATGGATAGTGCACGCCCCGCACTGGCTGGTATCGCAGCCAATGTTGGTACCGGTCAGCGCCAGCTCGCTGCGGATAAAATCGACCAGCAGCAGCCGGGGTTCTACGTCCCGCGTGTACGACTTGCCGTTGACTGTCATTGTTACCTGCATCGACACTCCCTCCGTGAAGATGATAGCAAGTTACGACTCACGACTGTCGGCGCTGGGTACCGTAAAACGGAAGGTTGCGCCCTGGCCGAGAACGCTCTCGACCGCGATCATGCCTCCGTTCTTTACAACCAACTCCTTGCAGAGAATAAGCCCTAGGCCGGTGCCCTTCTCCTGGGCGGTTCCCTGCGTGGTATGGGTGACATCAATGCGGAAGAGCTTCTGCATCGTCTCCTCGCTCATCCCCACGCCCGTATCCGAGACAGATACCTCGATGAGCGCCGCGTGGGGGATGGCCGAAAAGGTAACCTGCCCACCTGTGGGCGTAAACTTCAGCGCGTTGGAGAGCAGGTTGCGAATCACCGTGTCCAGCATATGGGGGTCAGCATACGCGGCCAGGAAGGTCGCTGGTATCTCGCTCACCAGGCGAATCTCTTTGTGCTCGGCGGTGTCCGCCAGGAGGGAGAGGTTGCGCGCCACCACCTCCTGCAAGGATACCGTCTCCGGCTCGAATACCATACGTCCCGTCTGCATCTGCGACCATTCGAGCAGCGTGTCGAGCAGGGCCAGCACCTGTCTCCCCGATTGATAGACGCGCCCTGCGTACTGTTCCACCTCCGCCTGGCTCAAGGTGGTCGCATATTTGTGCATCAGGTGAGAAAGCCCCAGCAGCCCGCTAAAGGGGCTGCGCAGATCGTGCGAGATAATCGAGAAGAATTTGTCCTTGCTGGCATTGAGTTCAGCCAGATCCTGCGCTCGTTGCTCCAGCAGGCGCTTCTCCAGGTGTAGCCGCTCCTGCTCCGCCCGCGCGGCAATGGCCTGCGCGTTGGTGATCGAGATGGCGGCCTGGGTGCCTAGCAGGCGCACCATCTCGACACGGGCGGGGGTAAAGGCTCCGGTGGTCAGGTTGTTTTCCAGATAGAGGACACCAATGAGTTGGCTCTGGTTCAGCAGCGGCACGGCCAGGATGGAGCGTGGTTTGTGGCGTTGGATATAGTCGTCCGTGGTGAAGAGTCCCTCCTGGCTGGCGTCGTCCAGCACCACATCCTGCTGCGTGCGCTCGACATAGTGGACGATGGCAGGCGAGAGGGACATGCTCTCCTCCGCAAGCAACCCCTGAAGGAGCTGCATCTGCGGTGGGTCGATGCTTCCCTCGGCCTCAACACGCAGGCTTCCCTCCTCCGCCAGGAGCAGCACCCCCTTCTGAGCGCCCGCGTTCTCCAGCACCGTGTGTAGCAACTTCCCCAGCAAGCGATCCAGGTCGATCTCGCTGGAAATGGTCTGCGACGCCTTGACCACCGTAGCCAGGTCCAACTGTTGCCCGTGGGTACCAGAGGAAGAAGAGGCAGAAGAAGTCGTGGTCGAAAGGAACTGGTTTCCGGTGGGCGCGACCTGCTGGCCCAGAGACGCCTGAGAGAAAATCTGCGGGTAGTGCTCATCCAGCCAGCGCACCTTGGCCACGGCCCCCCAGCTCTGATAGCCATAGCGCGCGTCCATCAGATACGCGGTGGCGAGATGCGCCATCTCGCGCCCCAGGTAGTAGCGCCCCGCCAATTCCTGTGCCAGCGCGGCCTCCTGTACGTACTCATGCTGCTTCGCCAGCATGATGGCCTGCTCGAAATGGTTGATAGCCGCGCCGTGGTCGCCGCGCACCCGCGCCCGCTCGGCCTCCACCAGTTCGTAGCGATGCGCGTGATTCATGGGCGCATGGCTGACCCACTTCTTCAATTTCTTCTGGTTCGCGGCGACCTGCTTGAGGTAGCACTTCTGTTCCTGCGCCGTGGCCTCCGGGTGGTGACTCAGCATCGCCAGTGACTGGTAGAACCGATGCAGGACCGAGTAGACGGTGCCTAGCAGGGCTTGCTGGCGCTTATCGATCTCGGTGCCCTCGAACACCGCGCCCCTGGCATCACCAAATAGGTAGGCGAGTATGGCCTTACGCAGATGGATGATGTTGATATTCTTCATATCATTGCTCTGGAGGAGCACTCCTAGCTGCGTGCGCTCATCAAAGTGCTCTCCGACCAACAGACAGGGATCGGCGCTCTGGCCGCGCAGATTCGCCACCATCTGACGCGTGAGTTGGAAGCCCACGATGGCACCGGGCTGCCCTAACCGCTGGAGACTCGTCGCGTAGCGGGCGGCCTCCTTTTCCACCCTGGAAAGTGGCTCCCCAACGAAGCCGAGATGTTGAATATAGAGCGTTGCAGCCAGCGCAGCATACTCCAGATCGCCGACCTCTAACGCAACCTGGTGGGCGGTCAGCAGGGAGGGCAGCGTGTTGCGGAGATGTTCCTGCCAGTGGGCCACTCCAACATTGAAGACAACGAGGGACTTGGCCTCCGGCTCCTTCGCCTGGCTGCGCTGGCCCACCTCCATACCTACGTGCGCCACCCCATACCCGCGCTCGATATCCCCCATCGCGCAGAGCAGCAACCCATAGCCCACATAGGCATAGCTCGAGATCGCAGCATTGCCATGCTGGAGCGACAGTTGAACCATGCGGAGCACAATGAGAGCGTAGAGGTTGGGGTCCACGTTATAGGCGGGGGTGAGTGCCAGCATCAACAATCTTATCTGAGTCAGGTGGCGAGGATCTCTCATTTCAGGGAGATCCGCTAGTTGCTTGATGGGTCGCCATCCCATCAACCCGCGAGTCTGGACGAGCCCGGCGAGTAGATGGAGTGGGGTTGGATGGCGCGGTAAAGAGACATTCAGTAGCGCGAGCC
>JACCSL010000372.1 GCA_013812995.1 Ardenticatenales bacterium
GCGGCGCGGTCAACCGGGAGACGGTCGTGCTCGCGGCCTTCGGGGGGCTCTGGGGTTTTCTCTACGGGGCCATCATCAATCTGTACTTCTGGCCCTACACCCTCGGGGGGACGATGAACTGGACCCCTGGCCTCTCCATCGCGGAGTCCGTGCAGCGCTACGCCCTCTTCTACGCGGTCACGTCGCTCTGGTGGGATGCCATCGGGGCGGTGAGCAATGTGGCAATGATCCTTCTCTTCGGTGCCGCGATCCTCAAGGTCCTTCGTCGTTTTCAGCGCCGCTTTTACTTCGCTGTGGGGGAGAAAAATGATGCCCGCCACCATCGCCGCAGCGACCGCGTTCACCGTCATCAACTTCAAGAGCTTTGAGCCTGTCTTCGTCGCCTGGCTCGCCCCGACGGCGATCATCACGCCCATTATTATCTGGTGGGACAGACGCTTGAAGGCAGGAAAAAACCCTACAGGGATGGTAAATTAAGCCAATGCACGTTGACTTTATGACGCTGGCCTGCCTGTGCCATGACATGGCAGCGCTCAAGGATGCGAAGATACAGCAGGTACTCTTCACCGATCAGAAAACGTTGGGTCTGGAACTCTATGCAGGCTTCCGCACCTGGCTGCTACTGGATACGGATGCCCGCCACGCCCGCGCCCTCCTCCAGGACGAGAAGGCGCGGCGCGGCACGGAAACCGAGAGCCCAGTGGGGCTGCTCCTGCGCAAGTATGTGCGGGGCGGGCGGCTCCGCCGGGTCACACAGCCGCCCTGGGAGCGCATCCTGCTGCTGGAAATAGAGAACGAAGAGGGGCGCTCGACGCTCGTTGCGGAGATCATGGGCAAATCCTCGAATCTGCTGCTGCTAGACGAGGCCGGAACTATTCGCGATTGTCTGCGCCGCGCGACCGCGCAGAAGAACGAGTACCGCACGATTCTGCCGAACCATCCCTATATTCCCCCACCGCCCCTCAAGAAGCGGCCACCGCCAGTGCTCAATGAGGGCGATTGGCGCATGATGCTCACGGCTGCCGACCAGGAACAGGCGCTGCACAAGCTGTTGCTCCGTGAACTAACAGGCGTCAGTCCGATGCTGGCCCGTGAGATCGTTGCGCGTGTGACGGGCGACCCCGAGGCCCCGGTCGCGGAGGCGGAGGCTGCGGCGCTCCTGGAAGTGGTGGCGGAGCTGTTCGCGCCGCTCACCAGTGGCGCGTGGGAGCCCTACATTGCCCTCAATGAGGAGGGCGAGGTCATTGCCTTTGCCCCCTACGAGTTGACGCAGTTCGAGAGCATCGAGCCCGCCGAGAGTATCTCCCTGGCGATGCAGCGCTACTTCGCCGCGCGTATGGACACCGATGCCTACGCCGCAGCGCGCCAGCGTGTGGCCGCCCTGCTCGCGGAGGCGCGCAAGTCTGTCGAGGGTCTACTCTACCAGCTTCGCTCGCAGACCATCGAGCCCGCCGAGATCGAGCAGCTCCGCGAAAATGGGGAGTTGCTGCTTGCCTACCAGTGGCAGGTGCCGAAAAAGGCCGATAGCGTAGAGCTGACCGACTACGAGGGAAATCCGCGCCGCATCACGCTAGACCCCGCGCTCTCCCCCGTCGAGAATGCACAGCGTCTCTTCACTCGCTACGACAAGAAAAAGCGTGCCGCCGAGGAGATTCCGCCCCGCGTGGAGGCCGCTGAACGAGATCTCTCCTTTTTGGTGGCCCTGGAAAACGACGTCCAGCAGGCAGAGGAGCGCCCGGAGATCGAGGCGGTGCGCGAGGCGCTCGTCGCGGGCGGCTTCCTGCCATCGAAAAAGCGGCGGCGCGGCGGCGGTGGGGTGGTGCGCGGGCCGCGCCGGGTGCTGCTGGGAGAGTGGGTGGCCCTGGTGGGGCGCAACTCCGCCCAGAACGATGAGGTCACTTTCCGCCTCGCCACCTCCGAGGATATCTGGCTGCACGCGCGCGGCGTCCCCGGCTCCCATGTGATTCTCAAGCTAGCGGGTCGCCAGGCCCCGCCGGAGATTATCCAGCGCGCGGCCTCGCTGGCGGCCTACTACTCCCAGGCGCGCAGCGCCACGGACGTGGCCGTAGATGTGACAGAGCGCCGCCATGTCCATCGCATCTCCGGTGCCCGCCCGGGGCTCGTCACCTACCGCAACGAGCGCACCCTGCACGTTCGCCCGCTGGCCGCAGAAGAGATCGACTCGGAGGAATGAGGATACGATAGGAGCAGGGCTTCTCAAAAGTCGGACCCGACCTGTGGAGGGAGGCCCTCTCCCCGGCTTTCAGCCGCCCCTCTCCCGATTTCGGGAGAGGGGACACTGAGCGAAGCGACGTGGGGGAGAGGGCCATGCTC
>JACCSL010000784.1 GCA_013812995.1 Ardenticatenales bacterium
CACTTCTCCCCCGGATAGAATCATCCCCCTCAATATTTTGCAGTCCTTCATCTATGATGGAGCCGATATGAAGAGCTTCGTCCTTCCGCAAGAGTCGCCTGTCCAAACGGATGGTTGACTTGATGAGAAAATGGAGTCAGTGATGGAAAAGGTAATATTCGCACAGCAGTGGAAACCCATGCGCGCCCACTTTCGCGAGTGGTGGGTCAATCTCACTGAGGCGGACCTGGACCGGGTCTCTGGAAATCTTGACCGCTTCCTGATTTTACTTCAAGTCAAGTGCGGCTATACCCGTGCCCAGGCAGAGGCAGAGCTTGGCCGGCGCGTCGCTGCCCATGAGGCAAACTAATTTTTCGGCGGCGCTGGGTTGATGCGGACTAACGCCGACAAGTCGCCTCTTCTTCCTGCGCTGCCTATCATTAGGTAGAACGCTTACATCCTGGGAGGAGATCAACATGAGGCGGCTACGATTTCTATTTGTCCTCGTTTTGTTGCTTGCCGCACTTGGCTGCCAGGCCATAGAGCCGCCAACCAGCAACGAGGGCACTATTGAACCAACCCCTGAGAAATCCTACGCGGGCACCACGCCTGCTCCGGAGTTTGGGGAAAAGCTGATCTGGCTGAACACGGACCGCCCCCTCTCGCTGGCCCAACTGCGAGGGAAGGTGGTCCTTCTGGATTTCTGGACCTATGGCTGCATCAACTGTATTCATGTCATACCCGATTTGAAGAAGCTGGAGGAGCAATACGCGGCGGAACTGGTTGTCATTGGCGTCCACTCGGCGAAATTCACCAATGAGAAGGACACCGAGAATATCCGCCAGATTATTCTCCGCTACGAGTTGGAGCACCCGGTCATCAATGACAGGGATTTCCAGGTCTGGCAGACCTTCGGGGCCGAAGCCTGGCCGACCTTTGTGCTGATCGACCCGGCAGGCAACTATGTGGGTCACCACAGCGGCGAGGGTATCTACGACCTCTTTGACCAGGTGATCGGTGGGCTGGTGAGAGAGTTTGACGCGAAGGGGGAAATAGATCGCACCCCGCTGACCCTCAAGCTTGAAAAAGAGGGTCTACCTCAGACGGTGCTCGCGTTCCCCGGCAAGGTGCTGGCAGATGGCAGCAACAATCGCCTCTTTATTGCCGATACCAACCATAACCGGATTGTAGTGGTCGATGCGGCGACGGGTGAGGTTCAGCAGGTCATCGGGAATGGCGCAGCGGGCTTCGGGGATGGCGCGTTTGGAGTGGCACGCTTTTTCCACCCACAGGGGATGGCGCTCGATGCAGGCAAGGCGGTTCTCTATGTCGCCGATACGGAGAACCACGCTATTCGCCGCGTGGACCTGAACACCCAGCAGGTCGAAACAATAGCCGGTACCGGCGAGCAAACGCGTATGTATCCGGGCGAGAGCGGCCCTGGAACCAGGATCGCTCTCAACTCTCCCTGGGATTTGCAGTTGATCAGCGGGGAACTGTTTATTGCGATGGCAGGTTCCCACCAGCTGTGGGTGATGAACCTCGAAGACGCTCTCATCGGTCCCTACGCAGGCTCGGGACGCGAGGCCCTGACCGATGGCCCGCTCACCAGTGCCGCGCTGAACCAACCCAGCGGTCTTGCCACAGACGGGCAACGCCTCTACGTGGCGGACTCCGAAGCAAGCGCGATTCGCACCGTTGATCTGGCGTCAGGTGGCAGTGTGGGAACCATCGTTGGCACCGGTCTCTTCGACTTTGGCGATGTGGACGGCGTTGGCGATGATGTGCGCCTCCAGCATCCGCTGGGTGTGGTCTACTACGAGGGCAAGCTCTATGTGGCGGATACCTACAATAGCAAGCTCAAGGTCATTGAGCCGGAGGGCCGAACCGCAACGACCCTCTTGGGCGGGGAGCCCGGCTGGCGCGATGGACCATCCCCGCTTTTCTATGAGCCTGGTGGCCTGGCTATCGCCAATGGAAAACTTTACATCGCGGATACCAACAACCACAGCATTCGCATCGTGGATTTGACCACCCTCGAGACTCGCACCCTCACCCTGACAGGCATCGAACGCTTCATGGCCTCAGCGGAGGAGGAGAACTTCAGAGGCCAGGTCATAGAGATGGAAGCGATGGAGGTGCGCGAAGGCAAGGGAGAGATTGTTCTCAATGTGATGGTACCCGAGGGGTATAAGATCAATGCCTTTGCCCCCTTCAACATGGAATGGACCGTCGATGGCAACGCCATCATCCTGGCCACTGACGCCAATCGCTCTATCATCGACCCGGCTTTCCCGCTTACCCTGGAGGCCACCTTTAAATCAGGGGAAAGCACACTTACCACAGACCTACTTATCTATTACTGCGAGGCAATCAAAGAGAGTGTCTGTCTGATTCAGCAGGCGCGGCTCATTGTTCCCCTCCAGGTGACGTCGTCGGGCAACACAACCATCGAGTTGGATTACGCAATCCCCCTGCCAGACCTTGATTTTTGATCCTGTACGACAAGAAGAGTCCTACCAAAAGTAGGGGCCTTCTAAAAACTACACCCAGAGCAGCCAAAACTGAGAGGGGGTCAGGACGCTCAGCGAAGGTAAGCCTGCCGCCTGGGGCTATCGATAGGACGTCGGCTTCGAGAGGTTGAAGGGGGTGGAGGCATGAGCCGGGTCCAAGTGGCTTCCAGGGTTTCACGGCACCCCTTGCAGAGCCAGTCATCTGCCTTAGCGACCTGCACAGCACACTGTACACACAGGCGATCCGATTCCGTCCAGATGGTGAAATTTGTCTTGTCTGCCATAGAGGTTGCCCTTTCGAAAAATGGAGTGCAGGAGATACAAGCAGCAACAAGCTCTTTTCCACAGCAGTCACCCCACTCTACCTGATCCTCCAGGTTGCCTACGCGTTTTGAGTGTGTGAGATAGTTTGGAGAACAAGGTGCGACAGAGTTACCCAACCCGAAAAGGGATAGGGACGAAATGACTATTGGGTAGAATAAGTTTTTATGATGAAGTAGATCGTGGTTCGTTGTGGTGCAGTAACAGCAAATACACGGTTTGTTGTAAGTCGAGGAACGCTGCTCGGATTGAAAGCAGTTATGAAATTATCGTAGTGAATCGATGGGCCTGTGTCAACCAATTTACGCTCTTTATCAAGGAAATTGACCCATAAGGGGACGAGCCAAGTTGAAAAGAGGCTATTAAAGCAGCAACTTATATGCCAGCAACCCTATTTTTGGGAACCGATTTCCAGCAATAGGTATAGGAATATTGGTCTGCTGAGGTAACAAAAGCAGGTGGGTCTGGTTTGACAGCCCGCCCTATATTCATATAATAAGCACCCTCAAGACCGCACGGAACACTGAGCTGAGTCGCAGGCGACCAGTCGGGTGAAGCAAGCGGTTCCGGTTTCGCCCCCACGCGGGGCAAACCCACACAAGCCACGCCGAACCTCTCCTCCCCAAACAGGAGCGGTTTTTTTGTCCCCCGTTTCCTACCAGGGGAGGGCGGACCGGCGCACAGATTTGACATACAAGGGGGGCGGGGGT
>JACCSL010000408.1 GCA_013812995.1 Ardenticatenales bacterium
GACCACTCTCACAGATTGCGCCGCTGTCGTTGTTGCGGTGCCCGGCGATGATGGCGACCAGCGGTTGAGAAGGGGTGGCCGTCGGCTCCGGGGTAAAGGTAGCGGTTACGGTGGGTTCAAGCGTGGCTGTGGGCGTGAGGCTGGGGCGCGCGCTCACGATGCTGGTGGCGCTGGGAGCCAGTGCCAGGGCCAGCGAGTTGGCATGGACGGGTCGTGGGGCGTCCGGTGGCGCGCCTCCGAAGATTCCCCGCGCGAAGATTAGAAGGATGGCGCTTCCCACAGCGAGGAGCGAGACGCCGTCGAGCAGACGATGGCGGGTCATGCGATTTTCGTTAGCTGTCGGTGGGACCGAGGTAGATGTATTCGTCATCGAACTTCCACTCTGGCAGTGCCTCTAATTGGACCTCGACGCGGGGGCGCAGCGGGTCCATCCGTTTGATGAGGTGGATGTCCACCACGCGGTTATCGTTGAGCCCGAGAACCTCGCAGATGGTATCCTGCAAAATTTTGAGCCCCCCATCCAGATCGCGTTTCAGCGGGGACTCGAAGTAAAAATCAAGGAAGAGGCTCAGGTAGCCAGCGGAGGCCACTGCCAGAAAGCTTTCCGGGATGCGCCCCTCGAAGCGTAGCACCTCTAGTTCCTGCTTCGCCTCCTGCTTCCACTTCTTGCTGTCCCGGCTCAACGTCCGCCGCCCATTCTTCACTGTTACATATTGATGATTGATGCTTGGCGGTAGCGAAAGCGAAAATTGCACGTTTCTGGACTGGCTCACAGAACCTTCTTTCTAGCTCTGGGGATTATAGGAAAGCCCTTCGCTGGCGACAAGCCTTGCCGCAGGAGGGTGGCAGAGCCGCCCCAACACACTTTTGGCTCAGCCTCAAGTCCAGTATACTGCTCACGCAAGACAGAAGGGGGGCGCGGTGGGTACACTCTATGTGGTAGCAACGCCGATTGGAAATCTGGAAGACATGACCTTTCGCGCGGTGCGGGTGCTAAAAGAGGTCGCGCTGATTGCCGCCGAGGACACGCGCAAGAGCGGGATGCTGCTCAAGCACTTCGAGATCGAGACCTCAATGACCAGCTACTTCGAGCACAACAAGCTCACCAAGCTGGAGCGCATCCTGGATGCCCTGGTCAGCGCCGACGTGGCATTGATTAGCGATGCCGGCACGCCGGGTATCAGCGATCCGGGCTATGAACTGGTTTGCGCGGCGCTGGCCCAGGGACATGAGGTGGTGCCCATCCCCGGCCCGAGTGCCCTCATTGCGGCGCTGAGTGTCAGTGGTCTTCCCACGGATCGATTCACCTTTCTGGGCTTTCTGCCTCGGCGGGCCAGCGAGCAGCAGACCCTGCTCTCCCCCTTCCTCTCCTCACCGGAAACCTTCATCTTCTACGAGGCCCCGCACCGCATCCGCGAGACCGTGGACACGCTCATCGGGTTGTTTGGCCCGGAGCGGCAGGTGGTGCTCGCGCGGGAGGTGACGAAGCGCTTCGAGGAGTTCTGGCGCGGTCCCCTGGCCGATGCGGCGGGCCACCTGGCCCTCACCGAGCCGCGCGGCGAGTTTACGGTGCTACTGGCGGGGGCGCAGGCCGAGGCAGGTCAATGGAATGACGATGGGGTGCAACGCGCCCTCCTTGCCCTGGAGGCAGAGGGGGTCACGGGGTCCCGAGCCGTGAAGCAGGTCGCGCGCCTCTCGGGACGCCCAAAGAACGAGGTGTATGACCTGTGGCTGCGGCTCAAGGGCGAATAGACAGGTAAAGCGTAACTGGTTCTGCTGGAATTTGTGGTGAGTCCAAAGGCGCTGAGCAATGGCCCTCTCCCCCGGCCTGCGGCCGCCCCCTCTCCCGACGTCAGGAGAGGGGGAAGCCCCTTTCCGTGCCCCTCTCCCGATTTCGGGAGAGGGGCCACGGAGCGAAGCGACGTGGGGGTGAGGGCCACCGCGCAGAGCCATGACTCCACCACAAATTCTATCAGAACCAGTTGCGTTTTATCAGTCTGTGCGTGTCCAGCGCGATCATCAACTCCTCGTCCGTAGGGATGACAAGCACCTTGATACGACTCTCGGCGCGGCTGATGACTAGGCGTGTTTTGCCCTGCGGGTTGGCCTCGGGGTCCAGCGCGATACCCAGCGGCTCCAGCCCGGCGCAAATCTGGGCACGGACAGCAGCGGCGTTCTCCCCGATGCCTCCCGTGAAGATCAGCGCATCCACATCGCCCAGCACCGCGAGGTAGGCCCCGATGTACTGTTTTGCACGGTAGCAGAAGACATCGATGGCCCGCTGACTGGCCTCCTCTCCCTGCGCGGCGTGCTCTAGCAACTGCTGCATATCGCTATGACTGCCGGAGAGTCCCAGCAGACCACTCTTTTTATTGAGCAGTGCCTCAGTCTCGGCGGGCGAGAGATTCTCTTTTTGCCCAATGAAGGCGAGCAGCGACGGGTCAATGTCGCCGGAGCGGGTGCCCATCACCAGACCTTCCAGCGGCGTCATCCCCATTGAGGTATCCACCGATTGACCCGCGCGAATAGCCGTAGCAGAGGCCCCATTGCCCAGATGCAGCGAGATAAAATTCCCGGCCCGGCCCAGCCACTCGCTGGCCCGTTCACTGACATAG
>JACCSL010000431.1 GCA_013812995.1 Ardenticatenales bacterium
CAACAAGATATCTGGAGGTGTCCCTGGCGCGTTCCACCCAACAACCAACAAAGTTCGCCGAATATTCCATCTCCGCCGGGGTGAACCAGGCCGCAAAGCGCGGATTGATCTTTTCGTAGGGTTCACCGTGGAACTGCACGGTGATCTCTGTGGTTATATCGGTGGTGAGATAGAGCCGCAGATGGATAAATAGGTGTTCGCCAAGGGCAAAGGGAAGCGCTTCCGCGTTGTTCGGGGCGATGAGGTTAAGGGTAAAGTAGGGGTTGAAGTTTAATTCCATGCGCCAGGTCTAAATCCTTCGCCTTTAGGCGAATAGCTTCAGCAGGTCGTATGGGGTAGACTCCGGCGAGCGTATCGCAGGAGAGAAGAATGGGTGACTATCGGCGCGGGGCGCATACGGTTTACGACATCCAGTACCATTTCGTATGGGTGACGAAGTATCGCTACCAAGTGTTGCGCGGCGAGGTAGCAGAGCGCGCGCGCGAGCTGCTGCGGCAGAGTTGTATGGCGCGGGAAATCAAGATTCTCAAAGGGCATGTGAGCAAGGATCACATCCACCTGTTGGTCAGTTGCCCGCCTACGCTGAGTCGGGCCAAGGTGATGCAATATCTCAAAGGGCGCACCTCGCGCCTGCTGCAACAAGAGTTTCCGCACCTTAAGAAGCGCTACTGGGGCGAACACATCTGGGCGCGTGGCTACTTTTGCGCCACGGTGGGGGCGGTCACCGAGCAGCAGATTCGCGACTACATTGAAAAACATGATCAAGAGCCTCCTCAAGCGGACTTTACCATTGGCAGTGATTAACCGCGTTCACGCGCACCCTTTAGCCTGCTTCAGCGCGTGATCTTTCAGCAGGCTTTAGCCTGAACTGCCCCTTTCAGGGGCTTTCAAACCCACCGGCTAAAGCCGGTGGTTGTTTAGTTTTGGCATGTCTGGTTACCACCACATGGATTGTGCCTGGGTGGAGGTCGAAAACTTCCTTTGAGGCAGGGCTGCTTTGTAGGACGAAACAACATCAGTACAGCCTGGATAAAAGACGATCTACAACATTGGCTATTTCAGTTGCAGTTGGTCCTTCTATCAACACTGCCAATTCATAGTTAGTGAGAAGGCCACGTCTGGACAAGTTCGATGAGCCGACAATAGCCTTCCGGCGGTCAACCACAATGAGTTTTGCATGTAGATCAATCTGATCGTCAGAGGTAAAATTACAGAGGTAGAAATGAGGGTATAGGTCAGCCAGTTGTATCAATTGAGCACGAACATCTGCTGTTTTTTCATCAATCCGATTAATAGCCATTTTAATTTCGACACCCCGAATTAAAGCCATCTCCAGCCATTCAAACAGCATGTCTGCCCCATTGGTAAGTGCATAGACAGTTAGCAAAATCTCCTGTTCTGCTTCCTGGAAAAGTTGCTGTATTGCTGATTCAATCGAGCCAACTCCGCCCCCCATCCAGTCTATACCAGTGACAACAACGCTTACATTGCTTTTTATCATGGCAGGTTGTCTAACAACAGATTCCGGTCAAGTCGCATATTGCGATATTCGCAGGAAGTTTCGGAAATAAGGGCACAGGCATAACAGGCGGCCCCGTTGTATTTTTCCGGTGCAAAGGTTTCCTCGCTGCATAAGGGGTCATTAGAACAGGCATCAATATTACGTAGGGCTGACTCCAGAACTTGCTCAAACTGAGGTACTAAAGCTACTAAGCCTCCCAACGTTCCATCTCCACCTGGTTGGACTGTGTAGAGCAGAATGCCTCCCCCAGCATCGCCCGTGTTTTCGTCAATCTCAATGAAAACACGTTCCCGTACAGCCGCTGAGGAATAGCCCGAGTCTACTGATAATGCATTGATAAGTCTATGTGCCAGAGTATGCCACCAGACAAATACAGGGTGGAGTTGGTCGCGGTTTTCTGGGTGAAGTCGGGGGTCATATCTTTGAGGGTCAATCCAGGAGTCAAACCAGGTATCAGCTACTGAACCATTGAGTGGGAAGTGGCGGGCAGTCGCAGTTGGCTGATTAGTTGGTGCCAAGTCAATAAAAATTCCCTCACCAAACAGTTCAACTCCTGGATACCAATCACGCTGACCGTCATCGTACACACAATCTACGGGGTCATTTAATGGATCTAAACGCCTATAGCCTGTCTGTACCATAACCACTCGCAGGCGGTTGACGGGTGTTATTCTGAATAGATGACCGCCACCATTAGGGATAGGAACTGTTAAGGTTCGCACCTGGGCATGAACCACTTCAAATTGATGGGGATCGCCTAGCCGAGATGATTGTTGGGGGGGAGCACCAAAAGTGGCAGCATATCGTAAAGCCCCGAACTCATCCAGACGCAAGCTACGGGCATCCGCTGGGAGCGGCCCGGCTATTGTATCATTTATGGCTGCCAGAATTTCTGTCTCGGGATGATTGCTAATCTCAGTAATAACGGCTTGGCGGAGTAAGGTTTGAGCAACAAGAGGTTGTAGTGCATCAAGCAAGGCCTGTTTACTGAGAATTGGTTGACTTAGCAAGATGGCGCGCACAACCGTTATTTCCAGTTGGCGGTGCAAAGGGGTAGATCGGGGGGGGATAGTTAGGGCGGTTTGTAATTCAGAGATACGCAAATTGGCTGCGCCACGTTGAATGATTTTGGAATGCTGGTTACAGTTGCCGGGTCTGTCACCTCCCCATTCAGGAAAACGACCCGAGCAGGGCCATTCGCGTGAATAGGCCAGCCCCAAATTGATGCAGTTATCACACGTAGGGCAAACAATGTCTATCTGCCGTAATGCCCCTCCACCACCACGCCAACAGAGATAAGCAGGCTGGCAGTTATCGTGTTGGTGAACAATCCTAATCCAATCCACATCATCTAGATGCCCCGCTGCACAGGCGCGAACAAAGCGAATAGCCTGCCGCCGTACCTGTTTCCAGGCTTCAAACTGGTTAATGAGTGGCCCACAACGAGGACAGGCCCGATTATCGTGGGTTCTCTTACGATAGAGAAGACCATGCTTCACGCAAAGCGCCCAACTGGGAAAGGGGATAGTTGAATAAATTGATTGCGAGTCCAACTCATTTAACTCTGCATTTGAAGGTAGCCGTAGGATACCAGCCCCATTGAGCAAAGCTTGGGAGAGACGCAAATCTGTAATTTCAAAATCGACCGGGCGACGTTGTTGGCTAAACAATTCTGAAAGTGCCAGAACCGGAATAACACGGGGGCCTTCAGGAC
>JACCSL010000436.1 GCA_013812995.1 Ardenticatenales bacterium
CAACAAGAGGGCTTTAGACTCCCCTTCAAGGGCGAGGCCCTGCTGGAGGCCATGAGCCTTAGTGTTGAGACATGCCCCTCCTCGCTCCAGACTCCGGCAGATTGGGAGGCCAACCAGGCGCTGGAATCACGCGGGGAACCCCTTGTGGAACTGGCAAAGTGGATTCAACTGCTCCTGTTTCTGGCAGGCGGGGGCCAAGAGGAGGCCGGATAGGATGAGACTTTTTATTGAACCAAGCGATGTCTGGTTGTTTCGGGACGGCAAACCCTTTACAGCGGGCAGCGACCACCGCGCAGGGAGTCGCTTTCCCCCCTCGCCCACCACGATTCAGGGTGCCCTGCGTAGCAAGGTGCTGCTGGAGAGCGGGGTGTCCCTGGTGGCCTTCGCCAACCGAGAGGCAGCCGCGCAGACGATTGCCGATGACATTGGCTGGCCGGGAGAGCAAAAGCTACCCTTTCGCCTCCAGGGTCCCTTCCTGGCCCGCCGCCTGTTCCCCGGCGGCCCCGTGGAGCGTCTCTACTCAGCCCCCGCCGATCTGGCACTTACGAAGCATGAACTGCGAAAGGAGCAACGATTCCTCTATCTGACCCCGGCACCAGCGCTCTCCATTCGGAGCGATCTCGAAGCACTAAAGCTAGAGGACGAGCTTCGGTTGTTATGGGCCGAGGGAGAGGAACGCCTGACGATGGTCGAAGGGTGGCTAACCCAAAAAGAGTTCGGTTGGTACCTCACCGATCCAGAGCGGTTGCGTGCCCGGCTAAACAGGCGGCAGTCCAAACGGTGTCGGGGGCTCATCTCCGAGAAGAGTCTCTTCGTCCGCGAGTCGCGAGTGGGCATCGCCCTACAGGAGCAAGCGCGCCGCCCCACCGAGGGAATGCTCTTTGAGGTCGAATATATTCGTCCGCGCCAGTGTGTGGGGCTCCTGGTCGAAATTGGCCCGGCAGAAGGGGATATCGCCCCCGCTATTGCCGCCGCTTTCGGGCAGGTGGGCTCGCATGGCACGATGAGCCTGGGGGGCGAGGGGCGGCTGGCACGGTGGGAGGTTATCAGCGAAGATATCACCCCAGCACCCCTGATTGTGGAACGATATTTCAAAGTGGTCCTTCTGACACCTGCCCTCTTCAAGCAGGGCTGGCGCACCGACTGGAACAAGTTGTTTGGTGGCAGCGTGAGATTGCACGCGGCTGCCGTTGGTGCCCCAGAAACCATCAGCGGGTGGGATGTGGCACGGAACCGAGAGAAAGCCGCACGTCCTACGGTCCCTGCCGGGAGTGTTTACTTTTTCGAGAAGCTGGATGCTTCTCCCTTACAGCTTCGGGAAGCCTTCACAAACGACGATGCCCACCTGGGTTTTGGACAATTCGCAATAGGAGCCTGGCATGTTTGAACAGAAAACGATGATGTACCTCTATGTGGAAACCCCACTGCACGCCGGGGCAGGGGCAGGCGTGGGGTTGGTCGATTTGCCCATCCAACGAGAGCGTGTGACAGGGTACCCCATGATCAACAGCGGGGGGATCAAAGGGGCCTTGCGCGGCGTGGCAAGGCCCGACAAAGGGGCCTCCAGGGTGGAAAAACAGAAATGGTTCGCCGCGTTTGGACCGCCCCCGCCAGGCGACGAGGAGTCCAGCGCGGAGACGCAAAAAGGACATGACTATGCGGGGGCCCTGGCCTTCGGGGATGCCCGGCTGCTGCTCTTCCCTGTACGCTCCATGCGGGGCATCTTTGCCTGGACCACGAGCCGCGATCTGCTCTGTCGCTTCCAGCGGGATGCCATGACCGCAGGGTTTGAACTCCCCTGGCAGGTACCAGAGGCTCCAGGAGCGCGCCATAAGGCATGGGTCGGAAAGGATAACGACATCACGACGGATGATAGTCAACTCGTGCTGGAAGAATTTCAATTCGAGGGTCAACCCGATCCCCGTGTGGATGAGATCGGTCAGTGGCTGGCCCGCTACGCGTTACCCCCAGACAACGTTTATGGGTATTGGCGCGAGCGACTACCCCGTGCCCTGACCATCTTGCCCGAGGATGCGTTTCGCGACTTCACCCAGTACGGAACGGAAGTGATCACCCGCGTCCAACTCCACAACGAGAAAAAGACCGTTCAGGCTGGACCGTGGGTGGAGGAACATCTACCCACGGACACCCTGATGTATGTCCCGGTTCACGCCAGCCGAGCCCGCTTTGACCCCAGGGCGGACGAGGCACGCCAGACGCTCCAGACGTGGAGCGAGAAGGGGGGAGGCCGAGAGATTATGAGCTATCTAACCTCGCTGCCCCTGGCCTCCATCCAACTGGGCGGCGATATGACCGTTGGGCGCGGCCAGGTGCGTCTGCGCTTCCAAGAGCAAAGGGAGGTGTAAGATGGCGAGTAGACAACGCACATTAGAGCAGGAGCGGGGCAATCATGCCTGGCAAAAAGTGTCTGATATACAGGACAAGAGCTTCCGCACGGAGTATCGTGCCCTGGTACGTAAACTACCCTCCCACATCATGCTCACCGGACTCGGCCAGACGCTGGCCTTTTTGCAGGCAAAGGCAGGGAGCGGCAGCAACGAGCATCACGCGCTGGAGCGTCACCTCTCTGAGTGGGTGGTGCAAGAGCTGACAGGCAAAGCGCTGAAAGAGAGCGGGTATTCTTCACTCCTGCTATGGATCCTCAATGCACAGCGTACCACCGATGACTACCGCCGCGCAACCAGTGAGACGCTGGCCTATGTGGCCTGGCTCAAACGCTTTGCGGAGGCCCTCATCCCGGAGAATTCTTTATGAGCCACTTTCCCTTTCCGCCTACGACGGCCCGCTTGATCCAGCAGGAGCGGTCGCGCGTGGAGAACCTGGGCCTGCTGCTGGATCGCTATGTTCCCTGGGGCCAGGGATGGGCGATGGGGGGCAAGGAAAAACGGGAGATTTTGGATGAGGTGGTGCGGCGCGCAGAGAGCAATGCCATTCAGCGCCTGGCTGGCGCGCACGCTGATCGCTGGAGCCAGAGGGCGGAAATGCTGGTGGATGCCCACCTCTTTGAGGCCAATCCTGAATGGCGACTTGTGGTAGGGCTGGGCGGTACCA
Organism: Ardenticatenales bacterium; assembly: GCA_013812995.1. Lineage (GTDB taxonomy): Bacteria > Chloroflexota > Anaerolineae > Ardenticatenales > Ardenticatenaceae > JACCSL01. The sequence goes on from JACCSL010000436.1 coordinate 3,073, forward strand.
GCGTCCTTGAAACAGCCATGACTCTCCATCGTATCTACGGCTTGCCCCTCATTCCGGGGAGCGCGATCAAGGGCATGGCCCGCGCCTATGCAGAGTTGGTCGGGGATGAAGATACCAGCCAAATAGAGACTGTTTTTGGCCCTCCGCCTGGCAGCAAGGAGAAAAAGCTGCGTGCGGGTGAGGTGATTTTCCTGGATGCGGTTCCACTCCCACCGCTGTGCCTAGAGGTCGATGTGATGAACCCGCATTATGGGGAGTGGTATCTCAAAAAACACCCTGCCCCAGGGGACTATCTGAGCCCCGTGCCCGTGGCCTTTCTGACGGTGGCGCGAGGGACTCGCTTTCGCTTTGCCGTGGCGGCGCGCCGCTCTGGTCAGGGCGAGCAGGTCGAGAAGGCTGCCGAGTGGGTGAAAAAAGGGTTAGAGGAGATGGGAATTGGGGCCAAGACGGCAGCGGGCTATGGCTTTTTCCAGGGGAGCCAATGAGATGGAAAACCACAAGGTGCAATATCTAAACTTTGATCTGTTGGTGGAACGAGTAGGGAGAGCACATCGCGTAAGAATACTGGCGCATCCTGGCCCCGGCGGTGACTTCAGTGATGATTTGCCCCGCTCACGCCTGAAGGCGATACAAAAATTACGGGATGCCTTCCTCCTGAACCCATCCGCCGCCAATGCCAAAAAATTAGGCGGCGAGATGTTTGCCGCCTTGTTTCCTAACAAGGTGCGTGACTGTTTCGACCGCAGTTGCGAAACAGCCCGCGACCAGAAGGCTGGGCTGCGGCTGCGGTTACGTCTCTCTCGAGTGCCGGAGCTGGCTGTTTTCCCCTGGGAATACCTTTATGACGCAGAGCAGAACCTCTTTCTGGCACTATCGCGAGAGCTATCCCTGGTCCGGTATGTGGAAAAGTCCACGCCGCCTAAGCCCCTTAGCCTTTCTCCTCCCGTCAAAATTCTTGCTGTTCTAGCAAGCCCTCGAGATCAACCTGAGCTAGCGATTGAGGCGGAGTGGCAGATAATGCGGGAGGCACTGGCTACTCCCGAACAGCAGGGTTGGGCCCAGCTAACGCGCCTGGAGCAGCCCACCATCAAAGCCCTCCTGCACCAGTTGAGCCACGAGAGCTATCAAGTGTTTCACATCACGGGTCATGGGACGTTCGATGAGGCTAGCGAGCAAGGCGTCGTGCTCCTTGAGACGGTAACAGGGGAGAGCGATGTTGTGACGGGGGAGACCTTGGGGACGATCTTGGCTGGGTTATCCCTGGTAGTGCTGAATCTCTGCGAGGGAGCCAGCGGCTCTACAACCCGCGCGCTGGCCGCGACTGCTGAACAACTTATTCAGCGTGGGGTTCCTGCCGTTATCGCGATGCAGGCGACACTCTCGGACGAAAGCGCCCTCCTCTTCGCGGAAAAATTCTACTACCGGCTGGCCCAGGGCGATCTCGTTGATAAGGCAATGGGTGAGGCACGGTTAGCCCTCTACTCACAACAGGGCAACATCGTGGAGGCAGGAATCCCTGTGCTTCACATGCGGGCACCCGACGGGCAGTTGTTCGAGATGAGTGGCAACCCGCCTGCCAAACCCATGTCCCATCTCCCCTTTGTGATTGAGGTGGGCCAATCAGCGGGCAAGTACCGTGAGATGGTAGTGGAGGCGAACGAAAGAATGGGGGTGCTGGGTTACGGAGGAAAGTTGGCGAAGTGGGTTGATCAAGAAGCCGCCTCCCTCCGACATGATCCAAAGCTTACTCCCAAGGACCCTCTATGGAAGGAACTCATTCAGACGTTCGACGCAAAAATCTCCTCGCTTCGGCAGCTACCGGATCGCCCCGTGCCTCATTTGTTCCTCAATTGCCCTGTAGCCTTGGCCATGGGATTTGGGGCACGCCTGAGCATCTTCCGTCCTGTAGTCATCTATGATTTCGACTTGGGGGGCTCGTACCAGCAAGCGTTGGACCTCAGCGTTACCCGCTCGATGCTCCAAGCAGAGCCCACCCATGAGCCCTACTATCTGAAGGTGGAATCCCCGCCCCAGCCAACTCAGGAGGTGTTTGTTCTCATATCCCTTTCCGGCCACGGATCTCTCACGAGTATCCAAGCCCTTGCCAAAGCACAGGGTTCGTCCGTATGTTATCTTTCTACTCCAGCACATCGGGTGCGAAACGAGGCGCTCTGGCTTCCTCTGATTCAGGAAACTCGCTCTTTCCTCAAGGGGCTAGATCGTTCCGAGGTTCGGCATGTCCATCTCTGCCTCGACACACCCCTGGCCTTCGCCTTTGGCCTTGGCATGGCCCTGGGTGCCCATTCTTCCATCACCCTCTATCAATGGTTTCCTGGGGAGAAGGACTATTTTCCGGTCCTCGACTTGGAAAACGTGCGGAAGTAAAAAAATGCTAACGAGCTTCCACTTGTAT
>JACCSL010000454.1 GCA_013812995.1 Ardenticatenales bacterium
AGTTGGTGCCGGAGCCATCACAGCCCAGGACGCGCACTGGGTGCAGGGTGACCTTGTCGGCCACACCGTAGGTGGAACCACCGACGGTGCCGGCGACGTGCGTGCCGTGGCCGTTGCAGTCGTTGGCGTTGCCACCGCTGGTCACGGCGTCGTAGCCGTTGCCCATGCGGCCGGTGAACTCCTGGTGGGTCAGAAGGATACCCGTGTCGACGATGTAGGCGTGGACGCCCGCGCCTTCGTTGCCATCGGTGTAGCTGCCATCAAGGGGCAGGTTGCGCTGGTCGAGGCGGTCAATGCCCCAGGTCGCGCCGGTCTGCGTGTCGGCCATCGAGACAATGAAGTCCTGCTCGATGAAGGAAACATTGCGGTTGCGTTGGAGGGCGAACATCGACTCTTCTGGCATCTGCACGACGTAGCCATGCAGCGCGCTCTCGTAACCCAGAATGAGGCGACCACCATGCTTGGTGACGAGCTCTTTGACCTGGGCCTTGCTTTCCGCGCGCGAGACACCGTTCTTGAAGACAACAATGTACTGGTTGGGGATTACTTCGCCGCGATTGCCAGCCAAGAGAACGGGGGCTTCAACGTTCGTGTCGTTCTGGACGCGGGAAACGTTATTGGGGTCTTCCTGTCCGGCGGGTTTGTCTGCCAGAACGCTGGAAGGGCTGCCAAGGCTGCTGAAAACTACAGCTACCATCATCAATATGATGAGAACACGTTGGACGGCGGTCTGTCCTTGAAGTTTATACACGGTCGTCTCCCTTAATGAAGAAGTTTTGGGGATTTTGTTGGTTATGAGGATAAATAGAGGTGTTGATTGTGGATTGTATTCAGTGTTGGCACCCACAGACAGAATATGTTGTTGGACTTCAACAATCAATAGCTATTTGAATGGCTTTAAGTAACAGGGCTTGTGAGCTTTTCACAATAGTAGAACTATTCACCAAAAAAACAGCCGCTTGTCTTAGCAGCGGCATGTCAGGTAAGCACCTTTTTAATCCCGGGACTATAGTCCTTCCACAACAGAAACCCTCATCCGTTGTGGATTTTTACAAAAGCGGTCCCAAATAGCGTAGGGAGCGGCTAAAAGCCACAATAGGCTGCTTTTATTAGTATGACTTTTCACAAAAGTGTGTCTTATGAGACAGCTCGGCGAGCATGGCGCGGAAGCGGCCAACGTTTGCCTCGTCCAGCATCGCATCAACCTCGTCCAGCACTGTCAGCGCACGCTCCCCACCAGAGAGCAACGAGATGCTCTGCGCGCGTTTGCCGGATGGCGGCGCAATGATTTCCAGCCGCGCCTGCCCAATGACAGCGTAGGTTCCTGCACTAATCCCGGCGTGAGCAAGGAGCTCGATACCGTCAGAGAAAAGGAAGTGGGTTTTGCCTGCAAAGGTCTTGAAGCCGTGGAGATCAAGTCGCTTGAGTTGCATAGGAGTTTTTGAGCGGTCAGCTTTGGGACAATAGGGGCAACGATCTGGCTGACCGCTGACTCCTGATCGCTACCGCTAGCCGCGAGTATCATGAGGGGAGGAGAGAAGCCCAAACTCTTTCATGGACCCGGCCCTGGTCCTGCCCAAGTCGGCCAGAGAGGACGCAGCGTCTCGCGCTCGATCTCCCATTCCATATGAAAGAGATGCCAGCGCGAGTTCAGCGCCTCACGCAGCCGCTGGAGTACATCGGCCAGCCACTGATCGGCCAAGGATTCAGCGGTACGGGGTAGGGTGAAGTACTGGCTGCTTCCATTCCGTAGGCGCAGCGCCACCACAGGCAGCGGGGGTTCATAGCGTTGTAAGGTCATTAGCGGCGTGTTCACAATGGTAGCGCGCAACCCACCGACAGGGGCGTGCGTGAGGTCATAAAGCTCGACTTCGATGGATCCTTCATCTGCGGCAAAGAAGGAGATAGCAAACGTGGCTGTCCGGGTCCGTCGCAGGTGAATCCAGAACCACTCCTCTACATTCACCGCGTACCAGAAGTCGAACTCAGGGGGGTTAGCCCAGAAGTTTCGGTGATGGATATAGTCATGGAGCGGTGCAGGAAGAGACGCTGAGGTAGATAATGTCATCATGTTGCTAAACCATACCCCAATAAACTGAGAAAAGGACCTCATTCCCGCAGCAAGAGCAAGGCCACGGTCAACGAGAAACTTAGGGTATATACTGGGTCAACTCATTCAACTCCAACTCACTCAAAAAATCCTCAGAGGCGCAGGCCACCCCGATCATGTACGAGGCAAAGTCCATCTTACACCCTTGATTCAGGGGTCGCTAGCACGTAAGGCACCATGCAGCATTGGGTCGCCATCGCTACGAAGTACCACCTGCGTGATGGCATGAATAAGCCAAGTGCTCTCAACGTGTATCAGACCATAGTGATAATATCCATAACTATGGAAGAAGCGGGGGTCTGTAGGGTCTGTAGGCCAACGGTGGATCACACAGTCGGTGCGGCAGGTAGCCCCCGACGGATCGACAGACACAAGATGATTTAGGCTCAAATGCTGCGTTCGCAGCCCGCTCAATGCTGCCTGCCGCAATGCCACAAACTCGTTGTTAGAGAGGCGTGTAGGCGGTGCCCCCCGGAAGCTCGAATAATCCGTCTCGATCTCTGTGGCAAGGCAAGACGCTACACCCACCCAATCCTGCTCATCCAGGGCTACCCCCAGGCGAAGCACGGTTTCGATGATTGCCTGATGGTTGAGAAGTTCGCGAATTTTCCCAAATCTGGCATTGTTTAACGCGTCGCTTTGGTGAAGCCTTCTTGCGAGATTCTCCTGGCGATCCAGGAGTTCCTGAAGGATGCCATCTTTCATTGATCTACTCCTCTCACAGAAAAACAGAGTACTCCGCTTTGACACAAGCGTGAAAGTGAGTATACTCCTGTCTATCAAGCACAGGGCACTACGCGGTCTCGCAGGCGAGCGGTGAAGTGAATCCAGGTGCTTCGGTTTCGCCCCCACACGGGGCAAACCCACACAAGCCACGCCGAACCTCTCCTCCCCAAACAGGAGCGGTTTTTTTGTCCCCCGTTTCCTACCAGGGGAGGGCGGACCGGCGCACAGATTTGACATACAAGGGGGGCGGGGGT
>JACCSL010000463.1 GCA_013812995.1 Ardenticatenales bacterium
ACCTCCAGGAGCAAAGACCGGAGCGGCGAGAGAGCGTGGGCTCGGGGCAGGGTCGAACGCACTTTATACCGATTCAGGGGACGGAGGAGTTGCTGGGAATTGTGGGGCTCCAAGTGGCTGGCTCTCCTGTCCCGCTACTGCCAGGACAGCACCGCCTGCTCGAAACGTTTGTCAGCCAGGTCGCGCTTGCCATCGCGCGCACGCGGCTCGCGGAAAAGGCACGCCATGCCGAGCTGCTACAAGTGACCGAGCGCCTGCAAACGGCGCTCCTCAACTCGATTTCGCACGATTTGCGGACTCCGCTCGCCACGATAACAGGTGCCCTCAGTAGCCTGCGGGACAAGACGATCCATCTGGAAGCGGGTGTCCAGCAGGAACTCATCGAGACTGCCCTGGAGGAAGCCGAGCGCATGAATCGGCTGGTGGGCAACCTCCTCGACATGACCCGGCTGGAGGCGGGGGCAATGACGCTCACCAAAACGCTCTGCGATGTACAGGATCTGCTGGGGGTGGTGCTGGCCCAACAGGCAGGACATCTCCAGAATCGCCCCCTGACCCTGGAACTCCCGGCGGACCTGCCCCTCGTGCCGATGGACTTTGTGCTGGTGGCGCAGGTCGTGGGCAACCTGCTGGACAATGCCCTGAAGTATTCGCCCGCTGGCACGCCGCTGGGAATCGTGGCGTCGGTGAGCAACCACAACCTGACTCTGACGCTGTGTGACCACGGGATGGGCATCCCAGAGGTGGAACTGCCGCATGTGTTTGACAAATTCTATCGGATATTGCGTCCCGATCAGGCCAGTGGCACAGGACTGGGGTTGTCCATCAGTAAGGGCATTATTGAGGCACATGGCGGGACGATTGGCCTGCATAGCCGCCTCGGAAAGGGGACAACGGCTTGGCTCAAGCTACCGCTGGCAACCCCCAGCAGCGAGCAGGAGGGGCAGCCATGAGCGCGCAGGGAGCCCACATCCTGGTGGTCGATGATGAGCGCGCCATTCGCCACTTCTTGCGCGTCTCGCTCTCTGCCCAGGGGTATGTGGTGGCCGAAGCGGCCACGGGACACGAGGCACTGGAGGTGGTGGCGGTCCAGCCCCCCGATGTGCTAATTCTGGACCTTGGCCTGCCGGATATGGAGGGTATTGAAGTCGCACGCCGTCTGCGTGAATGGACCGAGCTTCCGATCATCATCCTCTCCGTGCGGGAGAAGGAGCAGGACAAGATCGCGGCGCTAGATGCGGGCGCGGATGACTATCTGACCAAGCCCTTCAGTGTCGGCGAACTGAGCGCGCGTGTGCGTGCCGCACTCCGTCGCACCAGCAGCCCCCCGAATCAGTCGGTCTATACGGTGGGTAGCCTTGTCTTAGACTTGGCGCGTCGGGTGGTCACACGGGAGGGCGCGGGGGTCCATCTGACCCCCACCGAATATGACCTGTTGCGGGTTCTGATTCATCACCATGACCGCGTGCTCACCCACACGCAACTCCTGGAACGCGTCTGGGGCGCAGGCTACGAAGAGGAGGTTCACCTGCTACGCGTCAATATCAGCAATCTGCGCCGTAAATTGGAGCAGGAGCCCACACGCCCGGTCTACCTCCTAACGGAGCCAGGTGTCGGGTATCGCTTCAAGAGTGGCGAGTGATGCTGGGTGCCGCCCTGTTCCCTACAGAGAAATGGGGGTCTTATGTCGTCCCGTCCTGCTAAACCACGCTGGTGGCTGGCCTACAGCCTCTTTTTCGTGCTAGCACTGCTGCTGGTCCTGATTGAATGGCTTTCCCTGGCCCCCACCCTGAAGGAGGTAGCGCAAATTGCAAGCGTCATTTTCACTCTCACTCTGCTCTACCTATGGGCCTGGGCCAATGCCGATGCCCTGAATGAGGAGTGGCGCACGCAGGCACGGCAGACACCTCCTGCCCCAACGGAGCCTGTACCAACCCCTGAGCAGCGTCATTACCGTCGAGTTATGCAATTTCATCACCTTGCCAAACCCCGTCACACCGAGAGGGACTGCGTGCCATGAAACTACCGCCTGTTAAGCGCATCTTGATTGGGGAACCATTCCCCACCAAAGCCGAAATTCATGAACGGCTGGACAAGGTGCGTGCCCTCGCCATCTTCGCCTCCGATCCGATCAGCAGCAACGCCTACGCCACTGAGGCCATCATGAGCGTCCTCATTGTGCTGGGCAGTGGAGCCCTGGCGCTCACGATGCCGATTGCCATCGGGATTGCCCTGCTGATTTTCCTGGTGGTCTTTAGCTACATCCTGCACTACCCTGGGGGCGGGGGAGCCTACACGGTTGCCAAGGATAATCTGGGCGTGACGCCCTCGCTCCTGGCAGCGGCGGCGCTTCTCCTGGACTACATTCTCACCGTATCGGTCTCTGTCTCGGCGGGGGTGCGGGTGCTGACCTCGGCCTTTCCTGAGTACCACGACCACCGGGTGCTCTTTGCGCTGATCGCCATCCTGCTCATCACCTGGCTCAACCTGCGGGGGG
>JACCSL010000796.1 GCA_013812995.1 Ardenticatenales bacterium
TCTTTCTTGAAATGCAATGCATAGGGAGGCGAGGTCAGAACTAGATTTACAGACTTGTCAGGTAGGCTTTTCAGTATATCTTTTGAATCAGCAACATATGCTACGCCAAGGTCAGTCTTATAATATGGCTCCCAATGACCTGCCATAAGTAATGTCTGCTCCTCTGAAAAAATTATTGGTTTCTGCCTGGCAAAGAAATCCCGAGTTTCGCTCATGATGTACCTCTGTTATGCTAAGAAACGCCCATTTCGACCCACAACTTACAGCGAAGAGTTGACAATGTCAACCAATTTTTACCCAATTTTTAACCCCGATGAATGGATATCTCAAGCTGAAGTCGCTCGACTTCGAGGAGTATCGCGGCAAGCGATTTACAACTTGATTAAACGAGGGCGTATATCAACGCTAAAAATCGGGGGCCATATCTTTGTTAGACGTGCAGAGATAGAAAGCTTTGAGCCCCAGGAGCCAGGTCGGCCACGACTAGAGGGTGATGAATGAGCAATAATGTTGAGCAAATTTTAAGTCTATTGAATGGCTGCACAAATGAGCAACGCAAGAGAATATTTCAGCATCTGCGCGCAGAATTTCCTATTCACCCTCTGGAGGTTCGTCTAAACACAGAAGCAGAAATCATTCTGGAAGCTATTTCCCGGGATACCCAGGGGCTCACGTTCAGGATGATCCGTGGCGTCATCGCTGAAGCCGCCTTTGATATAGAGGTTGTATCGAAACTTGTTGATTGGCAAGATATTACCCCTGAAGGTGATTTGCCCTACGACTTCCTATTGGATGATGGATTTGGTTCTGTGAGTGTTCAGGTAAAGTTACAACGCAGCAAAAATGGTAGACCTATGTTAGCCTCCGAAGGTTACACAAAGTTGCCTACAAATATGTATGTGGTGGAAACTCAACGGACTCGTGGTGGTAAAGATCAAGTCACTCTGGAAGATACAAGGCCATACAAATTTGGGGAATTCGATATTATTGCCGTTTCGATGAATCCTTCAACAGGACATTGGCATTCTTTTCTATATACTGTGGCAAGTTGGCTTCTGCCTCAACCAGATGATGAAAGCAAGCTCCTGAAATTCCAGCCTGTTGCTAGGCAGCCAAACGAGGACTGGACAGATGAGTTCATGCAGGCTGTTCGTTGGCTTAGAAACGGAATCAAAAAGAGAATCAAATCATAGTCCATCAGTGGGAGGACCAGCCAAATTCCCACCAAAGTGCGAGCAATTCGGAAACGGACCATGCCTGGGCAAAGCAGCCGCGTGGGTAATGCGGCGGGTCGCCGTCGAAGATTTCGGCAACGGTGCCCACCGCGCCCTCGGCGAGATGGGCGCGCAGCCCGTCCAGCATCTCCGGGGTAATGTCCAGACCCGCCGCGCGCCGCGCCCGCAGGTAGGGACCGATGAGCCAGCCCCAGACCGTTCCCTGGTGGTAGGCACGGTCAAAGTCCTCGCGCGGGCCACGATGCTGGCCGCGATAGGCGGGGTGCTCCGCAGTAAGGGAACGCAGCCCCACCGGCGTCAGCAGCTTCATTGTGCAGTGCTCGAGAATCGAGCGCGCCCGGTCAGGGTCGGTCAGCACGGGGTGTGTCAGGGAGAGGGCAAAGAGCTGGTTGGGGCAAAGCGTGGGATCATCTTCCCCATCGCGGTCAAGCACATCGAAGAGATGGCCCGTTGCGGGGTTCCAGAAGCGGTCGAAGGCGAGCTGTGTTCTTTCTGCCAGCGCCTCCCACTCGCTGCCGTCCTGCCCCAGCGCCGCCGCGAACCGCGTCATCCAGCGCAGGGCATTGTACCAGAGGGCGCTGAGTTCCACGGCCTTGCCGTGGCGCGGCGTGGGCACCTCATCTCCGATCTTCACGTCCATCCAGGTCAGTTGTGTCCCCGCTGTCCCCGCTGCGAGCAGACCATCTTCGGCCAGATGGATGTTGTAGCGCGTGCCGCGCTGGTGCCAGTGAATGATCTCCGCCAGCACCGGGCAGAGCTCGGCCAGGAGCTGCTTGTCCTGAGTGGCCTCCCAGGTGCGCCCGATGGCCTCAAAAAACCAGAGGGTGGCATCGGCGGTATTGTACTCGGGAAGTTCGCCCTCATCCGGGAAGCGGTTGGGCAGCATCCCCTGGTCCACGTATCGGGCAAAGGTACGCAGAATAGCAATGGCGTCCTCGTGGCGGCCCGTGGCCAGGCAGAGCCCCGGCAGCGCGATCATGGTGTCGCGGCCCCAGTCGGTGAACCAGGGATAGCCCGCCAGGATAGTGCGCTGTGGCCCGCCGCGCTCCACGGTGATGATGAACTGGTCGGCGGCGAGCACGAGGTGGTGAATCCAGTCGGGCAGCGAGTCACCCATCACCCCGACAGCTTGGCGAAGTAACTGCTCGTCGCGGGCCAGCCGCTCGGCCTGGAGCGCCTCCCAACGTCGCGAGAGTTCTTCCCGCGCGTTCGCCTCCGTGGTGGCGCTCACCTGCCACGTCTCCCCCGCTCCAAACTCCACGGTGAGATCTCCGAACTGAAAGAGACTCTCGTGATCGGTCATCCCACGCCCCTGCTCCTCCGGCCAGAAGATGCCTTTCAGCCAGGCCGCGTTGGGCTCCCAGGTAACCGCCTCGTCCCAGCGCAGCGCAAAGCTCTGCGCCTCGCGCGCGATGGAGAAGTAATCGCCCTGGTCGGTCACGGTGGGAAGCCAGTCCGGCACTGTCTCGCCGTGGTGGTCGCGCACGGTGTGGAGCAGGCGCAGGCGCATCGTCAGCCGCTCGCTGCCTTCCAGAAGACGAAAGACGACAGCCACTGTATTTTTCTGCCAGGCCAGCAGCACGCGCTGCTCCAGCAGGGCATCGCCCAGCCGCCATTGCCACACGGGGATCGTTCCGTCCAGGTAGAAGCGGTGGAGGTTCAGGTAGCCCATCGGCTCTACCGCCCCGTTGCGGAAGTAGGCCGTCGTCAGGTCGTAAGTGCGCCCCTGGTAGCGGGCGATGGCATCCACACGGCTGAAGGTGACCAGGCGCTGAAGGCCCGCGGTGGCCGCGATGAGCAGGCCATGATAGCGCCGCGTGTTAGCACCGAGCAGGGTGCCCGCCGCGTAGCCGCCGATGCCATTGGCAAGGAGCCACTCGCGGCGGATGGCCTCGTCAAAGTCACGGAGCAGGGACGCATCAAATGAGAGGGTCATGGGGCTCCTAAACGACGATAGATGTTCTCCTCGCCGTTCGACCTAAACAAGACAAGGCCATTCGCCAGTCCCTCCTCGACCACAAACTCCACGTCCACCGGCGTTGCCTGGAGATGGAAGCGAGTTTCTGTGAGAGGAATGAGCAGGCCATACCGATTTCTGGGTGCGTGCAGGATGAGTGTGTCCTCCTCTAGATGAACGAAGAGCTGCTGGCTGAGCGATTCCAGGTTCTTCGCCTCATATGGGTGAAGTAGCCCTGTAGCATCATCCCTTCGGAAAGCCACCGCACCTGGTAGCCATTCAGCCCAAGTTGCTGGGCGACAAATTCCGACGTTGTTGACTTGCCCGTGAATGGAACCCCCTTGAGCATAATGAGACGTGCTTGCATCGTTATCCTCCTGCATTCAATAGTCAAAATTGTAGGTAAGGATTATGCAAGTATTATTGGATAAATGTCAATATTACAAAAGACACTTGGGAAAATATTGAAAGTGGTGGAATTAGGGTTCGGGGGTCAGGGCATAGGTGCGAGCGGCTGCGTTCAGTTGCTCCCCGGAAAGTCCTGTCAGTTGGGTGAGCAAGCTTTGCAGATCACTCTGGGGGCTCTCCAGCATGGCCCTCGCGAGCGCACCAGGCGAGGAAACGTAGCCCTCCTCTATCATCCATTCCAGCAAAAGATGCCACGAGAGGCAATAGGACATAAACGCTTCTGCCTCTTTTCTATTGATATAATTGCCCTGTGGTTGGGGCGCAAGAGGAGAGGACCACTCACCCTTGAGTTCCGTACGCCAAGCATTCCGCAGAGTGCGCTGCTCATCCGCCGTGAGCGCCCAACGGCGCGCCTCCGCCTGAACGATGAAGGAGGGCGTGAGGTCGCCCCCTTCAATCCGCCCACCGAGTTGACGGGAGTTAATGAGGGTGAACAGGAGCCCATGGGTTACCATCAGGCGGTACTGCGCCCCGTTCGTAAGGGGAACGTGGGGGAAGAGCGTCGCGCTTTCCGGTGAATTCAGCAGGATGCTAGCCTCGTTGGACGAGGGTCGCAGCACCGGCCCGCTGAACTCCTGCGCCTCAACGGTCAGGGTGATGAAGGGGTTTAGTAGCAAGGTGGTAGGCCAGCTTTCTGCCAGGTGTGCCTGGAGCGCATCCAGACCCAGGTAGAACTCGCCCGGCTCGCTCAACGCTGCTACATCGGCGCTCTGCCCCCGTAGCAAAAAGGCGGGAAAAGCACGCTCGACACGCCCTGCGCGTTGCGCTTCCTCCCGGCAGGGAGCACTTTTCCACTTCCCATCAATGAGTTGGTAGGCAATCTGGCTGCCGCTCTCCCAACTACACGCCAATCCCGCCTGCAACGGGGTGCGCCGCCAGCGTCCCTCCACCAGGCGATAGGCCCGCTGCTCCGTGAGCTGGCTCCCGCCGCGCCACCCAATCTCGACGCTGACGCGCTGCCCCTCTTCTTCGAGGTGCAGGGCTTGCACCTCGGGCAGGCCGGAGGTACTCGGGCGGGCACCAATCCCAAAGTAGAAGAAGCGGCCCCAATCCGGCATCTCCGCACGCTCGCGCCGCTCCGGTTCAAAAAGGTGCAGATAGCGCAATCGCCAGGTGGGCGGGACGCCTGTATCGGCGAAGGTACCCACCTGCTCAACTAGGCCAAACCCCTGGGCGCGCGCCTCGGCCTCGATGATCTCGGTCAGGTCGCGGCGAAGTTGCTCCTCTTGCTGCTTGCTCTGCCAGCGCGCGTTTCCTAGCAAGCCGACTACGACGAGCAGGCCAACGCCCAGGAGCAGCGCCAGCCAGCGCCACCACCTCCGAGGGGAGGGGAGGACGGGAAGCGGGTCTGGGGGAAGACTCCCTTCTTCCTCCTCAAGAACTTTCCATTCCAGAGTCATAGATGCAGCATCCGTCCTCGGCTCAGGTTAGGTCACGAGGCGTGATCCAGTTGAGAATCAGCCCGGCGATGACGCCGGTCGTCAGCACGCCCATCAGCCCGGCGATGGCAGCCAGCATTTTTCCCTCATCGGTGACGGGCGCTATATCGCCATAGCCAATCGAGCTGTAGGTAATGATGGTCCAGTAGAGGCCATTGCCATAGGAGAGATATTGGCGCGGCTCGCGCGGTTCCGCCGACTCCGGCACGCCCGTCTCCCCGGTCGCCTTCTCCACGACATTCTCGAAGCTTTCCTGGAGGGCTCCATTCTCAAAGTAGATAAACAGGAGAGGGAACAGAACGAGCACCAGCGCAATTTGAATCAACAGGTAGGCATACAGAATCTGCCGCTTGTGTCTGACGCGCCGCATCTCGTGCAGGTAGAGCCTGTTACGCAGCCGCACCAGTTCCGGATCCATCATGGTGACGGGAATCGGCGCGCGCTGGAGGAGGTCGAACATGCTGTCGTAGTCTTCCTCGCGCTCGAACTGGCGCAGGGCGTGGCGCAACAGGTGGCGCACGTAGAGCGTGAGTTGCTCCGCTGGCAGTTCCTCCTGAAAGCGAAAGCCATAAAGCACCTCCGCCACGGTGATGACCTGCTCCGAGGAGTCCCAATGGATGCGGTAGAAGTCCGTGGAGTCGATGTGGTCGATGATAAAGCGACGAAAGGTAACATTCTCGGTGATGGTTGGCTCATCCCGCAGCAGGAGCAGGAAGAGTTGTTCCGCCCGCCGCGCCACCTCGGGGTCGCTCTCCTCAAGAGGTGCATGAAGCTCAATCACGTCGCAGAGAAGCTGCGCCCGCTCCTCCGGTGCAAGAATCTCCGAGCCGCGTCTGCGCCACTCTTTGATTTTCTCGGTGGCCTCAATGGTTATCTGCGTCATTGTCTTGCCCTGTCTCGCTACGGGTCGCGTTGTAGGATGGCTTTGGTGTAGGCGATGGCAAAGCCGGCTCGCTGTACATTGCGCTGTGAGGCGTTGCCGGGCACTGTCATAACGGTGGCAATGTCGCCCCCCGCCTCACGCGCGGCAACCAGCCGCGCCGAAAGCAGAGCCTGTTGCACGCCGCGTCGGCGGAAGTTCGGTAGGGTGCTGGCCGAGAAGAGATGCGCGAGGCCATCGCGGATGAGCAGCGCACCTGAGCCCACGGGCACGCCTGCCATCCAGGCCAGAAAGCGGCGCACGCCCGGACGATGAAAGGTAATAGTCCCCAGAGCGTAGGAAATATCAAGTTGCGCGGGTTTTGCCGTCAGCCCCGTGCTTGCCTGCAGCCATAGCCCCTCATCGTCGCTCTCTGTGATCTCGATGGCAGGGTCAAGGGCGGGCAGCGCGTCGCCGGATAGCAGATCGCGTACCTGGATATTGAAGAAGCGCACCACCCGATAGCCACGCTCCCCCAATTGCCCCATCAGCGACGCATCGGCCAGTGGGCAAAGCTCTACCTCCGCCGCCAGCGCCGCGTGGAAGTAAAAGTGCTCCACCCGCTCGATCTCGGCGGCCGTGATGGGACCATTCATCCCAAGGCCGACGGCCCGGTTGATGGGAAAAGCCTGCCCGGTACGCACGGCGCAGCCGCCCGCGATCTCTTGCCAGGCGGCATCTGTGTCGGGATAGAGTTCTTTTAGCAGTCGCGGGTAATCCGCGATTCCCAGTGCCTCGTTCTGCTCCAACCGCCGCGCGAGGGTAACATCCATGAACAGCATGTCGCGTCTCCTCTTAGCGGACCGATTCTTTTCCATTGCTTTCGCCTTCCAGCACCAGCGCCAGTTGCTCGTAGGCGAACTGGTTGACCATCTCTTTTAGCCCGAGCGCGACGGCGCTATGGGGGGGCTGGATTTCCTCCAGGTGGGCCAGCATGGCGTCCATGTCCAGTTGGATGACCGCTGCGCGGAAGCGCGTCACCCACTCCGGCGGGAGCGCGGCGACCATCGCCGAGGTGATCTCCAGCGCTTTGGCGGCGGCACCGAGCGGCGCGGATTCCTCGTACAGGTAGCGCACACCGATCTGGCGATGCATGATCTCGAAGATGTCCGACGCGCGGAAGGGTTTGCGCATGAATTCATCGCACCCGGCGGAGAGAACCATGGCGCGCTCTTCTTCCAGGGTGCTCGCCGTCAGCGCAATGACGGCCGTGGCCTGCCCTTTCATGGTGCTCTTGATCTGGCGTACCGCCTCGTACCCGTTGAGGATGGGCATCCGCATGTCCATCCATATCAGATGCGGCTCCCACGCCTCCCAGCGCTCGACCGCCTCCTGGCCATTCTCGGCCTCTTGTACCTCAAAGCCCAGCGGCTCGAGCATCTTGCGCAGGAGTTGGCGATTGGTCCACTTGTCGTCCGCTACGAGAATGCGGTAGGTGGGCTGATCGGCTTCCAGCGCGATGACGCGGCGCGTGCTCTCCCAGGGCGCGGCCTCTTCGGCGGTCGCGGGCCGGGTGTCGATCTCAAAGGAGAAGACGGTGCCCTGCCCTACTTGGCTTCGGACCTGCATCTCGCCGCCCATGAGCTGCGCGAATTTGCGGCTGATGGGAAGGCCCAGCCCTGTTCCTTCCTGGGAGTGGCGTCCTGTGGCTGTCTGGCCAAATGCCTCGAAGAGTTGATCCATCTCCGCAGCGGCAATGCCAGGGCCGGAGTCCTCCACCTCAAAGCGCAGCCGAGAGCCCTCTGGCATCGCCCTCACCACCGCCACGCGCACGGCGACCCCCCCCTCTTCCGTAAACTTGAGCGCGTTATTCAGCAGGTTGATGAGCACCTGGCGCAGCTTCGTCTCGTCGGTGCGGACAAATGGTGGCAGGTCGGGGTCGCGCTCGAAGAGCAGGGTAAGCTCTTTATCGTCGGCCTTGAGCGCAAACATATCCTCCATATCTTCGAGCAGTTGACGGAGGTCAAAGTTTTTCTCGTTGAGGGTGGTGCGGTTGGCCTCGATCTTGGACATATCAAGCACCTGATTGATGAGCGTCAGGAGGTGCTCGCCGCTGCGCTGGATAATTCCCATGTGCTCCCGCTCCTCCTGGCCGAGCGTGGAACTATTGCCCATGATCTGTGCAAAGCCCAGAATCGCATTAAGCGGGGAGCGCAGTTCGTGGCTCATGTTTGCCAGGAAGACACTCTTGGCCTGATTGGCTGAAACCGCGACCTCCTTGGCCTCCTGCAACTCGTAGTTTGATTGGACGAGCGCCTCGGTACGCACCGCCACCTCCTGCTCCAGCTCGCGATTACGGGCCTGCATGGCATGGACCCGCCAGCGATAGCCGCTGACCAGCAGGACGGCCAGCGCCAGCAGCATCCCGCCCTGGAACCAGCGGGTCTCCCACCAGGGCGGCAGCACACGGATGGGCAGCGATACCTCCTGCTCGCTCCACTCGGTCCCATCCTTGTTGCTCCCCTGCACCCGAAGCACGTAGCTGCCCGGCGGAAGGCTTGTGTACGGGGCAAAGCGCCGCTCGCTGCCCACCTCATTCCAATCCGGGTCAAAATTCTCCAACTGGTAGCGGTAGCGATTCTTCTCCGGCGCGGCGTAGCTCAGCGAGGCGAACTCGAAGGAGACAATGTCCTCATTGTGCGCCAGGGTAAGTTGCTCTGTTTCCCAGATGGGAACGTCGAGCAGCAAATGATCCTTGACGCTGATGGACTGGTTGTGCAGCTGGAAATCGGTGAGAACCACCTGGGGATCATAGGGATTATCGCGGATCTGATCTGGGTAAAACGCGGTCAGTCCGCCTCGGCCCCCAAAGAACAGTTGCCCGTCCGCCGCGCGATGGTAGGAGTAGAGAGCAAAGTCATTCCCCTGCAAACCATCGACCACATCATAGGTTCTGAAGGTTCCCTGCGCCGGGTCCATGCGGGCAAGGCCGCGCACGGTACTTAGCCATAGATGGCCCTGCTCATCTTCGAGAATCCCCTGGATGGTGGCACTGGGTAGCCCGTCGCGCTGCGTGTACCGCGTGAAGGTGTCGCTGGCGCGATCATAGCGATTGAGCCCATCCATTGAGCCCACCCAGAGCGTGCCCCCCCTGTCCTCGTAGATCGTCTGCATCCAGCCGCTCGACACGGTTGCAAGGGTCGCAGGATCATTCAGGTAGCGCTGGAAGTGCCCGCTCTCATGGTCCAACCGGCTGAGAACACCAAGTCCGGAGCCGACCCATACATCCCCCGCCCGATCCACATAGACCGCTCGCGTATCACTGCTGCCCAGACTATCGGGATTGTCGCGGTCGTGACGGAAGGCCGCGAACTGTTCTTGACGGGTATCAA
>JACCSL010000484.1 GCA_013812995.1 Ardenticatenales bacterium
GTATGGGGGGCTACGGGCGTAACCTCAAGCTGGCGGGGCGTCCCAACGAGGTTAAGGCCACCAAGGTGGCCCCCGTGCGCTGGCGCAAGGGCATATGCCAACAGGTGCGCTAACTCCCACCTCAAGCAGGCGGTTGGGAGGTGATCTTTCAGCGGCTAGCCTTGCTCTCAGCAGAGTTTGGTTTGGTCGCTCCATTCCTCCCCCGGCTCGAAGCCGGGGGTTCCCTGGAGCTAACGGCTATGGCGATCGAAACGCAGAGTAACCTACGGGCCTACCAGGAACTGCTCGACCGGGGGCACGATCTGGCGTGGACGGGGAATTGGGAGGGGGCAGCCGACCTCTATAAACGCGCCATCAGCCTGCGCGGCGACGACCCTGACGCCTATATAGACCTGGGGCTGGCGCTCTACGAGTCGGGTGACATGCGAGAAGCCCTGAAGGCTTATGAGAAAGCACTGGTGGTCAGCCCTGACAATGTGCAGGCACTTCAAAAGATTGGCGAAATCCAAGCCAATCAGGGCGAGAAGATGCAGGCGGCGAACATCTACCTGCTTCTGGCCGACAGCCACATGAAGGCCCGCCAGCCCGCCGAGGCCGTGCGCGCCTGGCAGCAGGTGATCCGCCATGACCCCATGAACCGCCTCGCTTACAGCCGCCTGGCCGACGCCTACGGCCGGGGACGGCGTAACGACCTGGCCGCGCAGGCGACTATCGCGCTCGCTAGAGTCCATGCGGCGTCCCGCGAGGTGGAAACGGCGATTTCCCTGGCGGAGAAAGCCATCTCCCTCCAGCCGGATTTCGCCCAGGCTCACCAGCTCCTTACCACGCTACGGGAACCGGCGGCGGTACCGGGAGGTCCCAATACCGGGCCGTTGCCCGGCGGTGGTCGCACGGGTAACCTGCCCAAAACCAGCGGTCCCCTGTGGAGTCGCCCCAAGGGCACAGGCGTCTTTGACCCGGACAATGATCCCTTCGGAGAGGATAGCGAGGCAACGCCGGAGGGGGGGCGTGGCGCAGGCGGCGAGTCCGGGCCAAGCCCCACCGAGTTGGCGAAGCGGCGCGCGTTGGAGAGCATGGCCGAGGCATTCTTTGATGAAGACGCGGACCTGGAGATCCAGGGACTGAAGGGACGGGCCATTAATCTACAGGCAGAGGGGAAAGTGGATGAGGCCGCCGGGCTGTTTGAACAGGTCATTGACGCGGGTGGTGGCTCCGAGGATGTCTATTACGCGCTGGGGACTCTCTACCAGGAGATGCTGCAATTTGATAATGCCATCCAGCAATTCCAGAAAGTCACCGAGTCGAAAGCGTACGCCCTCGCTGCCTACTTTGCCATCGGGCAGAGCTACCAGAGCCAGGGCCGTCCCGATGCTGCCCTTCAGTCCTTCCAGGCGGCGATGAAGGCCATCGACCTGAAGAAGGTCACCTACGAGCAGGTCGATGAGGTGATTGGTATCTACGAGGGGCTGGCTGATTCCTACCAGGCCAAGGGGGAAGAGGATCAGGCGGAGCACTTCATCACCCAGCTGGCTGATTTTCTCATCAGCCGTAACTGGAATGACAAACTTCAGGAGCTTACGGCGCGGCAGGGTGGCAGTGCCGCCGAGAGCTTCAGCGACTACCTGGAGGTTGAGGACAGCGAGGAAATTCTTGCGGCGACCAAGAATGCCAAGAAGTACCAGGAGAAGGGTGCTATTCGCGCTGGCATCGAGGAGCTGTATCACGTTCTGACAAAAGCTCCCTTCTACTTACCACTCCACCTTCAACTGGCCGAGTTGTTTATGGCGGATGGTCGCCCCGAGGACGCGGTTGCCAAACTGGTGATGACCGCTGAGGTCTATCTGGCCCGCGCCAATATGTCACAGGGCATCCAGGCGCTCAAGCGCGCCCTGGTGATCGCCCCCACCGACCAGAATGTGCGCGGCAAGGTCATCGACCTCTACATGAAGCATGGCGAGATCGACGCGGCGCTCGAAAACTACATCCTCCTGGCCGAGGGGTTCTATCAACTCGCGCAGGGGGAGCGGGCCATCGAGAAGCTCAATGCCGCGCTGAGCCTTGCCCCACGCGGGAACCCGGAGCTGGAGTGGTTGCTGAAGATTCAGCGTCGGCTCGCCGATATCTACATGCAGCGGCTGGACTGGCGGCGTGCGGCAGTGGCCTACGAGGCCATTCATGACAAGCACCCGGATGACCTTGAAGTTTCCCAGAACCTGATCGACCTGTACTTCAAGATGGGGGCGGAGGAGCGGGCCCAGGGGCTGATCGAGAATACGGC
>JACCSL010000505.1 GCA_013812995.1 Ardenticatenales bacterium
GGTAGACCCCCGCATCCTCATCTTTGACGATTCGACCAGCGCGGTGGATGCCGAGACCGAGTTCAAGATTCAGCAGGCGCTCCAGAGCCTGTTGGCCGGGCGCACTGCGTTCGTCATCGCCCAGCGCATCTCCACCGTGCGCGACGCGGACCTCATCCTCGTGCTCGACAAGGGCGAGATCGTTGCGCGCGGCACTCACGAGGCGCTGATGGAAGAGAGCCCACTCTACGCGGAGATTCTTGGCTCGCAGCTCGTGGATGATAGCATGGTGAGCCCGCTGATGGACGTTTCTTCCTGAATCACATTTATGGCCGCACCTCGCGGGTCACGGTTTCCGGTCCCTATGCCTATGTCGCGGCAGATACGGGCATCTACGTACTCGACTATGTCCGTCAACATCTCTACATTCCTCTCTTTTCCGATGTGGGTGATAGAAGGTAGAGGTCAGGGCTTCTCAAGAGTCGGACCCGCTCTGTGGAGGGAGGCCCTCTCCCCGGCTTTCAGCCGCCCCTCTCCCGATTTCGGGAGAGGGGACACTGAGCGAAGCGACGTGGGGGAGCGGGCCATGCTCGCAGAACCGCGACTTTTGAATAGCACTGGATAGAGGTCAGGGCAATCGCATACTCGGACGGTTTCGGTTCGCCATGCCCGCGCGGGCATAAATGCCCACGCTATGTGTGCGCCCCTCCGGGGCTAACGACCCTTGTTGTTAGCCCCGGAGGGGCGCATAAGTAGCCTGCCGATTGATCGGCAGGCGGGCATCAGGGCTGAGAGCGTCTCGCTCTAGCGAGTATGCGATTGCCCTGGGGTAGAGGTGAATGGGGCTGGACGGTGGCGGGGAGCTATAGTATCTTGAAGATATTGTTTCATCTATGGTGGGAGACGTATATGTTGAACTCTGGGCTGGCTGCCTACCTTCCGCTAGACCGTCGTTATGCGCTGGCGTGTGGGCAGACACTCCCTGACCGCAGCGTGGGTACAGCTCTCTTTGCAGATCTATCCGGGTTCACCCCGCTCACGGAGGCCCTCACCCAGGCATTCGGGCCGCGACGGGGCGCAGAGGAGCTGACCCACTGCCTTGACCGGGTGTACGATGCTCTCATCGCCGAGGTCGAGCGCTACGGAGGGAGCGTTGTCAACTTCGCGGGCGATGCCATCACCTGCTGGTTCGACGCGCAGCACATGCCTCAGCAGGTGGCCCGGCGCGCGGCGCTCTGCGCGCTCGCTATGCAGGAGGCAATGACCCCCTTCGGCGCGATTCCCCTGCAAGAGCAGAGAACCGTGACGCTGGCCCTGAAAGTTGCCGTGGCGAGTGGCCCGGCCCGTCGCTTTGTAGTGGGTGACCCTGCCCTGCAATTGCTCGACACGCTGGCCGGGGCCACGATTGCGCGCCTGGCAACGGCCGAGCATCTGGCTCAGAAGGGCGAGGTGCTTCTCGATGTGGCAACGGCGACGATGCTGGGTGAGGCCGCTACCCTCAACGAGTGGCGCATGGACGAAAGTACCGGGGAACGCTTTGCCGTGCTTGGTCCCCTGGACCTCCCTGCGACCCCTGCACCCTGGCCGCCGCTCCCCCGTATCCTGCACGAGGAAGAGCTGCGCCCGTGGCTGTTGCCAGCGGTCTACGCGCGCGAGCGGGGCGGACAGGGGCAGTTCCTCACCGAGTTTCGCCCGGTGGTGGCGCTCTTTCTGCGCTTCGAGGGGCTAGACTATGACTACGATGCCCAGGCGGGTGCCAAGCTTGATGCCCTGCTCCGGCGGGTTCAGGGCATCGTGGCACATTATGAGGGAACCCTGATTCAGTTGACCATCGGGGACAAGGGCAGCTACCTCTATGCCGCCTTCGGTATCCCACAGGTTCACGAGGATGACCCGCAGCGGGCCGCCCAGGCCGCCCTGGAGCTTCGCCGCCTTCCCACGGAGCTTCCTTTTCTCCAGACGATCCAGATTGGCATTAGTCGTGGGACGATGCGCACAGGAGGCTATGGCGGGACCACGCGCCGCACCTACGGTGCCCTGGGCGATGAGGTCAACCTGGCTGCGCGCCTCATGCAGGCCGCCGCCCCAGGGGAGACGCTGGTCAGTGGGCGTGTGGAGGCAGTTCTCGCGCAGGATTTTACGCTCCATACCCGCCCCCCGCTGGCGGTGAAAGGGCGGCGCGAGCCCCTTCCTATTTTCAGCTTGCAGGGAAACATCCTGCGCCGCGTCATCCGCCTTCAGGAGCCCACCTACGGCTTGCCCATGTTTGGGCGGCAGGCAGAACTCGCGCTCGTGGCGGAGAAGATGGAGCTCGCCATACAGGGGAAGGGGCAAATTGTGGGGCTGGTGGGTGAGGCGGGCATGGGCAAATCTCGCCTGAGTGCAGAGGTGATCCGGCTGGCCCGGCGGCGTGGGCTGGTGGGATATGGCGGTGCCTGCCAATCGTATGGGACCAATACACCCTACCTGGTGTGGAAGCCCATCTGCCAGGCCCTCTTCGATGTGGACCCCACCCTGCCCTTGCCGAGGCAACTTCACCATCTGGAAGAAGAAATGGCCTGGCGTGCCCCCCGGCGGCTCGACGCCCTGCCACTCCTCGCTCCCCTGCTCGACCTGCCCCTCCCGGAGAACGCCTTTACCCGCTCTTTGGAACCCAAGGAGCGCAAGGGAGCCCTGGAGGCGCTTCTGGTGGAGTGCCTGCGTGCCTCTGTTGAACAGGCAAGAGAGCAGAAGGCCGCGTTGCTGCTGGTTCTGGAGGATATGCACTGGCTTGATCCGGCGTCCCATGACCTGCTGGAGACCCTCGCGCGAGTGAGCGAGGAGTGGCCTCTACTCATATTGCTGGCCTACCGTCTGCCCGACTTTCAGCGCTTGCAAGGTCCGCGCATCGAGGGCCTCTCACATTTCACTCGCATCGCGCTCTCCGATCTGCCCCCTGAAGAGTTGGAGAAATTGATTCGCGCCAAACTCTCGCAGCACCATATCGAGTTAGGCGGGCCGCTGCCCACCACGCTGCTTGAGCAGTTGATGGCGCGCGCGCAGGGCAATCCCTTCTATGTAGAGGAATTGCTCAACTATTTGAATGATCGGGGGGTCAACCCCTATGAACCCGAGGCGCTCATCCGGCTGGAGTGGCCCGCCAGTTTGCAACAATTGATCCTGAGCCGTATTGACCAACTCTCGGAACGCCAGAAGGTTGCTCTCAAGGCCGCAAGTATCATCGGGCGACTGTTCCGCTTCACCTGGCTACATGGCTACTATCCGGCGCTCGGGGAGCCACAGAGGCTGCGCACCGATCTGGATGAGCTGGCACGCCTGGGCCTCACCCCAATGGATACCCCCGAGCCAGAGCTGTCCTATTTGTTCAAGCACATCGTGACGCAGGAAGTCACCTACGAGGGGCTGGCCTATGCCACCCGTGCCAAACTACACGAGCAGCTGGCGCGCTATCTGGAGGAGCACGCGCCTGGCGCGGAGGTTCTGGACCTCCTGGCCTACCACTATGGCCGCAGCGAGAATACCTCCAAACAGCGAGAATACCTGCGCCTGGCGGGCGAGGCCGCCCAGGCGGCCTATACCAACGAGGCCGCGCTGGAGTACTACCGGCGGCTGCTCCCACTTCTGGCAGTTCCTGGTGAGCAGATCGAGGTTCGGCTAAAGCTGGGCTGCGTTCTGGAGTTGGTCGGGCAGTGGGATGCCGCTGAGTGCCACTATCGGGAGACTCTGGCTCTGGCCGAGCAGTACAACGAAGTCATTCCTGTCGCCACCTGCCAGGAGGCCCTGGGGCGGATGATGAAGCGGCAGGGCGAGTATCACGCGGCAGTTTCCTGGCTGGATCAGGCGCGGCTCAACTGGGGTCAGCTTGGGGAGCACAGTGGCGTCAGCCGCGCCCTCCGCGAGCTAGGCCACACGCTCTGGGACCTGGGCGAGTACCCAGAGGCAGGGCGGTATCTGACTGAGGGCCTGACCATCGCCCGTGCATTGGGTGACAAGCTAGGCATGGCCGAGGCACTTCGCTGGCTGGGCACCCTGACGACGAGCCAGGGCTATCCCGGCGCGGCGCACCCCTACCTGGAGGAGAGCCTGGCGCTGTTCAGGGAAGCCGGAAACAAGTCCGGGGTGGTCTGGTCCCTCAATGACCTGGGTTCCTCGCTGCGCAATCACGGCAACTATGCGGCGGCCCGGCCCCTCCATGAGGAACAGTTGCTGATAGCCCAGGAAATTGGAGACAAGAGCGGCGTCGCCTACGCGCTGGCCAACCTGGGTTTCGTGGCCTACTTTCAGGGCGAGTACCAGCCCGCCCGCAGCCGCCTGGAGGAGGCGTTGCTCATGGCCCGCCAGATGCGTGCCAAGCGGGCCATCGCTGAGCGGCTTCTGTGCCTGGGTCATGTGGCGTTGGAACAGGGAGATTATCTCACGGCCCGCGCCCATTACGAGGAAGCACTGGACCTCTTTCACAAAACGGGCTTCAAAGGCGGCCTTGCCTTCTGGCCCCGAGGGCTGGGCTATCTCAAGGCCATTCAGGGCAATTACGCGGGTGCACGCACCCACCTGGAGGC
>JACCSL010000520.1 GCA_013812995.1 Ardenticatenales bacterium
TGTCGAACCATACCACATGGCAATCCAGGTGCGCGGGAGGCTGCGCGACTTTGAGCCCGGCTGCCTGGACAACGTTGCTGAAGGCCGCTGCCGATACATTGCGAGACAGTGCTTTTTCCTCGAAGAAGTCAAGGGCAGTCAGTGCCAGCGTTGCCTCTATTTCGCCGCCACGGAAGTTGAATCCGGGAACCTCCCCGAACTGGGTAGACCCCTTTCCGTGATGGCCAATCTTCCGCATATTCACCCCGTACTCGGCTTTGTCATACACATTGATGCCGCCCTGACCTGCCCCCAGCAGCTTCCGATTAGAACCCGCGAAAGTCGCTACATCGCCCCGTGCCCCGACATACTCGCCATTGAGCTTGGAGCCGAACGCCTGACTCCCATCTTCCAGGAGCAACTGAGCCTTCGTAGACGCCATGATGGCATCAATATCGACCACATTGCCGAAAAATTGGGTGACGAGTGCGATATCAATCGGTTCCTGAACCCATTGGGAGACATCTGCCTGGCATACCAGAGTATCTTTATCGGTGGGCAAAAATATAGGACGGGACTTCATGTGGTAGACAGCATTAATGGAAGAAACAAAGCCAGAAGAACTGATCGCCACATTGGTATTCTCATTCGCGCCAAGGGCATAGAGGCCAGTGACCAGGGCCGCGCTGCCCGAGTTGTGGAAAAACGCGCCTTCGCGACCCAGCATCTGCGCCACACGCTGTTCCAGCTTTTTCGACTGGGGGCCACCGCCCCAATAGCTCGTGTGCTTCGACTTGATGACTTCAACCACCGCCTCGGCTGCCTCCGCGCAAATCCCGGTATCCTCAACGGGTAGGCGGAGCGGGGCGTGCCCCCCATTAATCGACAGGCTTTTGTCGTTACGTAAAACATCCGGTGAAACAATCATGGGTACGATCTCCTATATCTTGTAATTTATACTGAACTGGCAGGTTCTTGTAGATAGTCTTTAACTATTTTGGCTTGGATATCACGGTTTATAGCCAGAAACAGCATACAACCTAAGGGAAAGAAACCTAGTAGCGCGAGGGCCTGATTGGGCAGCAAAAGATCAACGAGATAGCCGATGATCAAATAGAAGGAACTCAGGACCAGGCTTCGCACCATGTTACTGACAGAGACGACACTTGCACGAATTTCAGAGGGGATACACTGATGGATATGATTGCTCATCACAGCGGCGAGCAAGTAGGGGAACGCTATCATCAACAGAAAAACTGCCACAGCGGCTGGAGCAGACGTGATAAAGAAGTTCACAAACAGGAGGCTGCTCGTGATGAACATACACAAATAAATAGCAGTGATCGGAGCCAATTTCTCTAGTATTTTAGGTGATGCCATGAAGGTCGTCGCTGAAATAAAACGGCTAATCATATATAGAAGTGCAATATGAGTGATATCCAGATGATAATATTCAAAAAGGCGCTGTCCAAACATATAGTACCCTAGAAAGGCACTATCAAACGTCGCCACGACAAACATGAGCATGAGAACATGGCGACCCCTATCTGTTCTAAAGAAAGATATCACCTGGCGATTAAACGATTTATCTGCGCTCTCATCAGCCTTCGCCTTCTCGAAATAATCGCGATTCTCATGAATCATAAAAATACATAAAAAGGCGACCATCATGCTGAGGCTGTAGCTAGCATACACAACATTCCAGGAGATCTTTTGCAAAAAGCCGCCAATAAGGGTCGCAATTCCTATAGCATACAGGCTAATCCCATAAGATTTACCCATCACCGACAAGAACGTGGCCTTGCCCTTCTCTGCGTTCACCTCGTCATAGAGCAAAGAAATGTCTGAGCCTGAAATCAGGGACATGCCCAACCCTTCCAGAACAAACAGGCAGAGAAAGGCATAAAAATGGTCGAAAAGCAGAAATCCGAGTCCCACAAACGTCATACAGGCCAGGCCCGCCAGAATACTGCTACGGCGACCAAATCGGTCACCGAAAACCCCCGCTGGAACCTCCGTCACCAGATTCGACCAAAACAGGGTTGCCTGTAGAAGCCCAATCTCAAAGCCAGATAACCCTTTATACCCCAGAAAGAGAATGAAAATCCCCCGGTGAAAGACAAGGTTGCTAAAAACGTTGTATAGGTAGTAAAAGGTGATCGTCTGCTTAAAACTTGATTGTCTGGAATCGTTCATCAGGTGCCTCTGTCCTATCTAAAACTGCTTAGGCGTGACGGCCTCAATACCTAGCGCTTGGCGACCCAGGCTCAGGTTTAAATTCTGGACCGCAAAAACCGTAAAGTAGTACCCTTGCGCGGGGATCATCTCGTCAAATTCAATGGAAAAACGAACAGTATGGTGGCTATCTGCCTGAGCCTTCAGTTTGTGTAGCTGAGGCTTGGTTTTGAGATGCTCGCGGATATACACAGGCACAAACCATCCTACCGTGACACGGCCCGGTTCGCGCACATGAATATCACAGCTCACTTCCACGCGCGCCCCGACCTCAAGGCGCGTGGGGGCGGTGATGGTCAGGCGCGGGCCATCTTCCATGACGATGGATTGATCCCCACAGCGGAAGCAGAGTAATTGTTCAATGGTGGGAATGCTGGCTGCCAGGCCGACTCGATTAAAGCGAATGGCTTCATGACCACAGGAGCAACGCACTGGCTCAATGGTGCTTTGATCCACTCGACTTCGATCACTGGCGTATGACTCGAAATTCATCAGATCATCTTCCGGGTTCTCGATAATAAGCGAGGCCAGCGCATAATCGAGGGAATCCACAAGAGATAGAAGTTGCTTGGTTCGCTGCTGTTGTTGGGGTTGGGTGTAGATACTCTGACTGCCTCGCTTCAGGTAGTCATTATTTACCTTTTGATTGAACGTCTCCAACCGCTTCCGCAGGCTGTGAGTCGATGGCAGGAAGTGGTTGACCAGATATTTTTGTGCCCGATCCAACATCGTTGTCAGCAACGGCAGGGGTTGTGGATCCAGAAATTGTTCCGAGTGTAGGGTGGCTGAGGGGACTCCCCCAAACTGCCAAAAGGCAGGGAACGATTGGGTCTGATTGAGGGAGAGGTTGAACAAAGCGGCAGGCGCGGCTCCGCCTTCTGCGCTTTGCAGGGCCTCAATCCAGCGGTATAACTCCAGCTCACTCGAATCCTGAACGGTTAATGCCGCTGTAATCACTTTGGCTGGACCATCAATGGCGTTTAGCAATAGCAGATATTTGGGGTCATAGCACATGAGGTCAACCAATGGCGCACTGTTACACGAGCTGATGATAACATTCTCCGCCATGACCTCATTGAGGGGAATCAGTTTCGCCTCATCCTTGAAGCAGCCCTGAGTGTTATACCCACATCGGGGATGCAAGGTCCCCACTTGTGCAGCGATAGAGGCATTGCGACCGCAAACCGTATAGGCCCCCAGATTCAGGTTGTCATCCTTGCCATGACCATGAAAAAGAACCGAGCGCCATACCTGATTCAGGATGAGGTCCTGAATGTTTTGTTCTTCAAAATCTGCCTCACCATAAAGCTTGATCTGTTTGGTGTTGGCTTGGGACTCATACTTATAACTTTGATAGGTAAAGATGCCGTGAGTTCCCTGCTTGGTATGGTTCGCCTGAACAAATTGCTTGGCCATCAGCCATGACAGTGAATAATTGTCGCGGCCAGTGAGCACGGTAATCTTTAGCCGCGGATCTTCATAAGCTTGAAATAGAAGCGGCTGTAGTTTGTCTGAGCGCAGGTAGGAATAGGTTCCCACAAGCAGGACATGGATCGATTGCTCGGTTGTTTGTAAATAGGTCTGTACCGTCTCAATCGTACCCAACTGCCGGGCCAGCAAGGAGAGCATCGGCTGGAAGGCATCGAGTGCGCCTGGGTCATCTGAAAACCAGATAGCGAGATCGGCCACTGGGGGCTGAGAAAATTCGTCATAGAGGGTGCTAGCCAACTCTATGCTATGCTGCAAATCGGTACGAGGGCCGAGGCATAGAGGAATAGGCGCAGCAGGCTGTTTGGCCCACTGTGCTACGGCTTGTTTGTAGCTCTGGGCAGTTTCATACGGGACAAATAAGGCCATGTTCAGCGTTCCTCTATGCCAACAATAGGAGATACAACAGGTCTAATAAAACCATTCGCCAAGGGGTTCATGGGTATTGATGAGGTTACTACAACCAGAGGCAGTGGAGGAACAGCCTGTACAAACGTTCGGCCCTTCTGTCCTAAAAAAGCTGACCTGCTTTTCCATCGTCTCGTCATGCAAGCGGAAGCTGTCATAGCTGGCGAACTGCAGGGCATGTTTTTCGGCTTCTGGTCGGTGGGGAATCAGGCTACAGCCGTAGAGTCGTTTTTCCTTGGCATCAAGATAGCGAACCTTATTGACCACATGGCAGCGATCATCGGGGCGTGGGGCGATCCCGTCGCTAAAGTAGCGCTCCTGCTCGGCTGGCGTATTGCCGCACCAAATTTTGCCCAGAGGCACCAGTAGCCCTTGGCCCGGTGCCTCTACATAGAGCTGCTGAACGACGGCGGGGATCTCTTCAATATCCTGCGCGGTATAATCGAGGGGGCGTTCCAACTTCAGCGTTGACATCTCCCATTGTTCAACCCCCAGATCGGTTAAGATACGTTGGAGCCGAGGCATATCCCGAAAGTTATGCGGCCCGCAAACCGTATTGACCCGAAGCCGGATGCCATGCGCCCGCGCCTCAAGTAGGCCCTGGATACAAAGCTCATACCCACGTTGTAGGCCGCGCAGCTTATCATTTTCCTCCGGGATGGGGCTGTCAATGCTCACAATAATCTGGTTCAGCCCGTGTGCAGCCAATGCAGCAGCCTTTTTGGGTAGCAGGGCCCCATTGGTAATAATCGACGATTGGATCCCCCGGTCGTGAATCATCTGCACAAACGTCAGCATATCACGATGCAGCAGAGGTTCCCCTCCCGTAAAACGTACGTACTTGACTCCATCAGCCTGAGCGACACTAAGAATTTGATCAAACTCAGCGACTGAGAGGCGGTAAGGGTCACGGGAATTGGCAAAACTGCACATAAAGCAACCAGCGTTACACGCCTCCAAGAGGCGGATAAACAAAAATTCTATACTCATAATACCCTCTCTGCTCTTTCCAAGGATCGTGAAGAGCAATAATAACGACTGTTAGATCAAATTGGCTGCTACATTACGTCAAAAAGGTGGTCACCAGTTCGTTGACGATTATTTGTTGGCCCACCTCCTTGTGCATATCAATCTGCATGATTTCTGCGAGATTCCGCTCACTCTCCTCTAATAACTGCGTTACAAGATGGGTGAGCATTATTCGATGCGTGGTCTGGTTCAAAATTACTTCAACGATTCCCTGCACCCGCTGCACCCCAATTTCTTCAGGCAGGCTGCTATCAAGGGCAAACATCGCGTCAAAGCGGCTCAGGGCGATACATTTGGCATAGTGGTGCTGGTGAAAATAACTTTCTGCCATCAATGCCTGGCTGTAATTTTGCGGCAGCAAGAACCCGATATCCACCCGCAACGCCATCGCCTCAAGCGTGGTTGTGATACCGGGGGTTGTCAACAACAGGCGGCAGCGACCTAAGAGGTCCAGAAACGCCTCATGCGAATAGTATCCACATGAAAAAGAGAGTTGTGACGGCGACAGAACCCGTTCCAGGTGCGCGGCCAGCTGACGATTGGTCGCAAAGTAAATATGATCGAAGCGGGTGCCCGCTGCCTCTAAAATGATCTTTCCCACAACCTCAGCGTAGTCTGTAAAGAACGTAGACTGGACAAAGGGGTTATCGGAGCCAGAAAAATTGACTAAAAGTACATTTTCTTTTGAGGTCGGGACGGTCGGCCAGTCCATGATAGGGGGAATGACCCGTGTGTTCGTCACGCGGTGAAATGCTTCTATACGTTCGGCGGGAAGCAGGTAATCTTGCAAAAAGTATAGGGCTGCCTTCTCCGTTCCGTCAGGAATGGAGTGCCATAACCAGCCCAGGCTGTCTATCATGATCATTGGCTTGGGAGAGGTCCAGCGGGCCAATACGTCCAGGTTCATGACGTTGATGATGAGGTCGTAGGGTTCCAGGAGGGTTACGGCCATGTCTGGATCATGGTCTACGTTGTGCTCCACCAGCGTGTCAAAACAATCATTGCTTTGGGCATACTCATAGGCAATCCCCTGGCCGATAAACGTTAGATGGACCTCAGACAGGTGCCGTGCCTGGAGCGCCAGGGCGACATAGACTGCTTTGGCGACAGGACCAAAACCAAAACTTGTTGTTACGAATCCAATTTTCATTATGTGACCGAATCATCGTGGCGTGGTTAATAATGGAGCCACTATACAGGGGTTGGCTGCAAATGTCATTGGTTCTATCTACAAATATTCATTCAATTTATTGCTTGTGAAACACAGGACAAAGGTCCCTAAGCCTATGGCTGACGGGGAGGATCAAACAAGAAAACGCTGGAACCAGAGGAAGGGAATGACCACGCCCGTCAGCGCGGCGCTACCCTCCCCCTTGTCCTGCGCCAGCCACAGGGCCGCGACCTGCTCGATCTGCCGATGGATCTCATCGGCATAAGGGCCATTGGCCGTGAGAGCGGCATACAGTTCATGCCAGCGCGCACTCCACTGTCCGCCAAGGGCCGCCAGCAGGCTGGCCCGCCCAAGGGGGCTGGTACGCTCTGCGGCGCTGCGTGCCAGCCGCGGAAGCAGCCCTGAGATTCGCAGGCCGCTGCCCTGCCGCACGAATTCCGGCCAGAGTTGTACCCCCGCCATGAAGCCGAGGATAAACGAATCACCCACCGGCGGAGAGCCCGGCCCCAGCCCGGCCAAGCTATTGACGGCGCGCTCGCCCGCTGCCAGGTCACCAGAGACCATAGACTCCAGAAAGGCCGTCAGTGCCCTACTGGCTCGCCAGCGGAACAGGCGCTCGGTGCCAGGGAGATCAGATAGATGGCGCGATGGTGGCTCCATGTTCAACAGATCAGGAAGAATACCGCCAATGGTGGCTTCAGGGGCGCGGGCCATCAGCCAGTCCCCCAGCAGGGCGAGATGGCGGGAGAGCAGTATCTCGTCGACCGTAGCGGGGGGCCCCTCCCAGGAAAGCGCACTAGACCAGGGGGATTGCTCTGGGAGACTCAGGGTCAGGTTATCACCCAGCCACAGATCCCCACGGACACGCCAGGTGTAAAAGTCACGGGGCAGGCTTTCCCAGCGCGCGGCGGCTTCTTCAGGGACTACTACCCGGAAGGGGCCATTGCCAATCGCGGGGGTGACGAGGTGCACCACTTCCCCAGATTGATCTACAAGCAGGAGGCTCTCAGGGGTGGCTTCCCATACCCGTGCCAACCAATTCGCGCCAAGACGGCTGGCCGCGAGCTCGCCCCAATCAAGCGCGCGAATGGTAGGGGGAGCCGCGCGCTGCGAGGGATGCATCAGGAGATCGATTCAGGGTGAACGAGCCGAAGGTGTCCCTTTTTGGGCTCCCAGGCCAGATAAGCGCGCCCCTCTGCCAGGGCGAGCAGGTCCATGCCCACGAGGCGATGTCGCCAGCCACGCATCACACCCAGCGACGCCTGTGCTTCTGGCGTCGCGCTGACCAGTTCTTTAAGATCAGCAGCGGTTGCCAGGTAGTGCGGAGCGATGTTGACCTCGTCGGCACGGGCACGCAGCCAGGATTGCATCAGTGAAACCAGAGAGTTTTGCTGCTCGCTCAGGTCATTGCGCTCCGGTAGCTTAGGCCACTCGGTGCGTGGCAGCGCCCCCCCCCGCTGGAGCGCAGCGAGGATTTCTTTGCCGTGACGCTCGACTTCCCGCTCATGGAGTCCACGAATCTCCTTCAGCGTAGAGAGGCTATCGGGCATCTGGCGCACCAGCTCGACCAGGAGATGATCGCGGATAATCAAGGAGGGGGCGCGGTCACGGCGGATCGCCTCCCGCTCGCGCCACTCGGCAAGCTCGCGGAGGAGGGCCAGCTCACGCGGTTTCAGCCGCTGCATCCCGGAAATGCGGCGATACGCCTCGCGGGGATGCACGCGGCGGTAGCTGTCGGGATTGCTCATCGCCGCCCATTCATCGTCCAGCCACTCGGTGCGGCCCATCGCCTCCAGTTGCTCTTGCAGACGGTCGTAGACAGGCAGCAGGTAGCGCACGTCGTTCAGCGCATACTCAATCTGGGCCAGCGTCAACGGGCGGCGCGTCCAGTCCGTGAGCGTCTGAGACTTGGTGAGCGACACGCCCAGCAACCCCTCGACGAGGCGCGAATAGCCAATCTGCGCGCCCTGCCCAACCATCGCGGCAGCCACTTGAGTGTCGAAGAGCGGTGTGGGAATGCGCCCCATAAGGTTGAAAAAGATTTCCAGATCCTGGTCCGCCGCGTGGAAGATTTTGAGGATGGCAGGATCGTCCAGAATGTCGGTGAAGGGGCCAAGCGACCCCAGCGCGCGATAGTCCAAAATCGCCGCGACGTCGGGCGTCGCGATTTGGATGATCTCCAGTTGCGGATAATACTGTCGCTCGCGAACGAACTCCGTGTCAACCGCCAGATGCGGGGCACCCCGAAGCTGCGCGACGAGCGACGCCAGGGCTTCTATGGTATTGATGTAATGTGGCTCATTTGCTGACATAGAATTTACGGACCTTAGTGAGAGAAAGCTTCAGAGGCTTGAGCCCTAGGATGCCAACGGTAGGCGCTTTAGGCGAATCGAACGGCAAGGCTGATTCTATGTGAAGCCTTGACAGCAACCAAGCACTTTGGTATCTTGGGAGTGGCACAACGGAACATTTGTTCGGCGGTTGGGCCAGAACCTTAAGAATTTCAGATAGGCGGTTGCGGCGAAGAGGTCGCCGCGTAAAATCTGGACCACACCAAGGTTCCAGTCGTATCACCAACGTATCGTCTCTCGATCTACG
>JACCSL010000524.1 GCA_013812995.1 Ardenticatenales bacterium
GCCAGGAAGCACTGAACAACATTGCCAGACACGCTGGGGCGAGCCGTGTGGAGATAGAGCTTCGCCACGAGGCGGACGCGGTTAAACTCTCCATCCGCGACGATGGATGCGGCTTTGACCCCGAGCACATTCCGCTGGATCACTTTGGTCTGAGCATCATGCGCGAGCGCGCCGAGGCAGGTGGTGTACTCCTTTCGATTGCGAGTCAACCAGGACAGGGTACAACGATTGCGATTCGCTGGATGATTACCCCAGAACAGGAGCTTTTCTCATCATGATGCTCTCACAGCCGATTCGTGTGATGCTCGTAGACGACCATACGATGGTGCGGCGCGGGCTGGCGACCTTCTTGCAAATCTACGAGGATCTGGAACTCGTTGGCGAGGCCGCCAGCGGCGAGGCCGCCATCGAACTCTGCGCCCAGCTGCTGCCCGACGTGGTGCTGATGGATATGGTCATGCCTGGCATGGATGGGGCCACCACGACGCGCGCCATTCGTCAGAACTTTCCCACGGTGCAGGTGCTGGCACTGACGAGCTTCAAGGAGGGAGCGCTGATCCAGAATGCGCTGGAGGCAGGGGCCATCGGCTATTTGCTCAAAAATATAACATCGGACGAGCTGGCGCAGGCTATTCGCGCGGCCCACGCCGACCTTCTCACCCTATCGGTGGAAGCATCCCGCACCCTGCTCCATGTCGCCAACCGCCCCCCTGCGCCGGGCCATGACTTGACCGAGCGCGAGCGCGAGGTGCTGGCACTGCTGGTCGAGGGGTTGAACAACACGGCTATCGCGGCCCAACTGGTAGTGAGCCCCTCCACCATCAAGAGTCATGTGAGCAATATTCTCGCCAAGTTGGGCGTTGCCAGCCGCACCGAAGCCGCGACCCTGGCGGTGCGCCACGGACTCACCCCGGACCCGCCTGCGTAACAATATCCCCCACTTGGCGGAGAGCAACACCTCCTGGCTGTCCGATGCCACCAGGGGGTGTTATTGTTAGAATGGCCCAAAACGAATGGACCGACCATCAGAGGCAAGCTACCTAAAATGCAAGAGAGTTTCGACACATCTGATCTTCAGCTTCTGCGCAACCATGACCCCGCAGGGCTCGAAATGCTATATGACTGCTATGCTCAAACCATCTATAACCTGATCTATCGCATCGTGGGCGACCTGGATCTGGCAGCCGATCTACTGGTAGAAACGCTTTGGGAGGCCTGGCAAATTGCTCCCTCTCTACCAGAGGATGGCGATTTTTGTACTTCCTGGCTCTATAATTTGGCGCGACAACAAAGTAGTCATGCGCTTCAAAGCCAACTACCTTTGTCTACCTCTGTCCCTGTGAGTTCTCAAGTGCTGAGTCTGGAAATGGAAGAGTAAATATCCCCCATCTGGCGGACAGGAACACTCCCCGACTGACGGATGCCATCGGGGAGTGTTCCTGTTATTGTATCTATATGACACGTATATTTTTAGCAGATAGCCAACTCCACGTTCGCGCAGCCCTCCGGCTGTTGCTGCTAGATTTAAACATGCAGGTCGTGGGCGAGGCGGCCGACTGGGCCACCGCTCTGGATGAGGTCGCGGCATCTCGCCCCGATATGCTGTTGGTCGATTGGGACCTGATCCCGTTGGGGTCCACGGCAACCCTGGCCGACCTGCGAGCGGCCTGTCCGTCCGCTGTTGTCATCGTCCTCATCAGCCATCTGGATGCACGTGAGCAGGCCGCGCGCGCGGCGGGGGCAGATGCCTTTATCGGCAAATGGGAGACTCCTACCAACATGATTGAGAGGCTGCACGCGGCGGCCAACAGTATTCACCCTTTATAAACCACAACAGGAGAAAACAACATGAACTTCATCATATGGGTTATTGTCGGCGGTGTCATCGGCTGGCTAGCCAGTATCATCATGAAGACGGACGCACAGCAGGGTTTGCTGCTTAACGTCATCGTGGGCATCCTGGGGGCGTTCCTGGCGGGCGTTGTGTTGACCCCAATGTTGGGGATCGCCACGATCAACCAGAGTAACTTCAGCCTGCCCGGCCTGCTGGTCTCGCTGGTAGGCGCGGTCATCCTACTGGCAATCGTCAATCTCTTCCGTCGCGGCGGAATGCGTATGCGCTAACCACTCATCAACAACTCTGACAAGCCTGCCGTGGCGACGACGCTGCGGCAGGCTTCATTGCGACCCGCGCACGCAGGGAGCAAGTTCAACTCGCTCCCCCCGCGATAGAAGGTAGGAGATTATGGCAGTCCAAGGAGTTCAACTGGATCTGATTCGGCTCATTGCTTCCCTAGAGCACGACCCAAGCAAGCCCGAAGTGTGGGACACCCTTATTGCGGCGGAACTTGGCCTCAAGGTTGGGGCTGTGGCTAGGCTTTTGGAAGGGCTCGCGTTCGGGGGATACATCTACCTGAAGAGAGGCGTCCGTCCGGGGTACATGACCTGGTTGTCCCCCAAGGGGCATGCGCTCTGTCCTCCCCGCGCAACTCAGTCATTGCCAACTTAAGAGGTATCCGTACCCGTAGCGAGGTCAATGATGCGCATTTTTATTGTGGATGACGATGAGATGCTCCTAGAATTATTCCGCGAGCTCCTGACCGATGAGGGCTATGAGGTAATTAGCAGCATCACTCCCCCCTATAGCTCAGACGAGATTGAGCAGATGCAGCCTGACCTCATCATTGTGGACTACAGCTGCGTGGCACGCTGGGGCGAGCCCGTTTCCCTGGCATGGTTACCAGACGGAAGCCATAT
>JACCSL010000538.1 GCA_013812995.1 Ardenticatenales bacterium
TCTCTGAACTGCTTGCCCATCCAACGGTTCTGGAATTAGAGTCCATTGGCAATGACGACGAGAAGACGTTCCTTATGGGGCTGCTCCTGGCCCGGCTTTACGGATACCGACGTCTCCAGGCAGCAAAAGGCAGCTTACCAAAAGGGCTCCAGCATATCCTGGTTTTCGAAGAGGCCCATCGTCTCCTCAAGAATGTGGGAACGCAGGTAGCAACGGACGCTGCGAATCTGCGGGCACAGGCCATTGAGACCTTCGTCAATATGCTCTCCGAGGTGCGCCATTACGGACAGGGTGTGCTGGTAGCGGAGCAAATTCCTAGCAAACTGACACCCGATGTGGTCAAGAACACCAACCTCAAATTGGTTCATCGCCTTCTTGCTCAGGATGACCGCGAATCTCTGGGACAAACAATGAATATGACCGAGCCGCAAATGCGTCGCCTGACCACGCTTCGTGCGGGTGAAGCAGTCGCCTACGCAGAAGGGGACGATCATCCTTTTCTTCTGTCGGTCACAGACTTCAAAAAGCGATTCCATCTCCATATGCCAACGGACCAGGAGTTAAGCGCCCTCTCCCGCCACTACATCTCACTGGCTCCCTATCTGCTAACTCCCGATATTCGACTTCACGGCCTGCGGCCCACCCGATTCGACGGGCTGGATGCGATTATCTATGAGGCAGTGCTCTATCACCTGAATCAGGGGACGACTCAGGCAGTCTGGGCCCGTCTCATTGCCCGCACCGTGTTTAACCGCGCGGCTCTCCCCGCGGCTCTCCAGCAGCTCCGCCAGCAGATCGCCGCGCAACCTCGGCACCTAACGCTTGCCCAACATGAGGAGGCGCTGGAGACACTCCTCGTTCTGGGGGTATTCCACGCATTGCACGCGCGCGGTGCTCAGCGAGGCTGGTCCTATGCCCTCGTAGATTCGCTTCGCCTTCCCCTGACGGCGGGGCTGCTCAAGCTGGCACGAACGGGGGAGTTGAAAGAGGCAGCGACAGAGCTGGACCGTTTTGCGCGGACCTACGAGTTCCAGAGCAAACGCCGCTGGGGACCCTATCCGGGCTGCGAGGCATGCCGGGCCATCTGCTTCTTTCACGCGGAGGTGACACGGCTTTTTTCCCCTATTGATCAGGGGCAGGTTCGTGCGACGTTCGCCAATCCGGCATTCAAGACAGAGGACGAACGGTATCAGCACTTCGGTAAACAGATGAAATACAACGTCAGGCAATGGTTGGGAGGGGAGGGTAAGGAGCTGTCCGACCTGGCCTACTGCGCCGCCCTCGTTGCCGCCTCTCGTCTGAGCCCGGACGAATACGAGCAGAGCCATCTGGGTATAGAGATAGCAAAGCGATTGTTGTAGAACATTGACCCTTAGCGGAAAGTGAAAGGAGACACTCGTATGAATGAACCCGTATCCCCTGCGCCGCCTCCCAACGCTGAGTTGGTGGAGGGTGCCTTACCACCTGATGATGTCGCAACGGAGAGCCCCTTGACCCCTGTGATGCAACTCGACCCACACACTTTATGGACTGCCATCCAGGGGCTGGTTGAGGGCATTGAGGCGCTGCAACGAGGGTTCGATTCCAAACTCAAGTACGACAGCAGCAAGGAACGTATCATTGATACTCTGCACCAAGAGCTTCAGGCGTACCGCGAGGATATGCATTTCAAGATACTCCGCCCTCTCTTCATGGACTTGATCACGCTCTACGATGATTTGGGCAATCTCATCAAACATGCGGCACCCCCAGAAAATAATGGTGATTCTGAAGGGCGGAGCCGGCGGAATTTGGAATCGCTCCAGGAAAGTATTGAAGAGATTCTCTATCGAAATGGCGTTGCAGCCTATCATGACGAGGGAGATAAAGTTCTTGCCAATCGGCAGCGCTCAATCAAGACCATATCGACCGATCAGCTGGAAAGAGACAGGTTGATAGCGGAGCGGCTTCGCAAGGGATTCGAATACGAGGGTAAAATCCTGCGCCCTGAAATCGTCTCAACATTTAAATTTGTTGAGGAGTTAGACGAAAGTAGTACGAATCTTTCAAGTTGACTCTTGACGAGAGGAGAAAGTAGCGATGACAGAGCAGCAGAATCTCATCTTTGGGATAGACCTCGGTACAACCTATTCCTGCATCGCCTATGTCGATTCAGCGGATCGTCCGGTGACCATCGCCAATGCAGAGGGGGCAAGGACCACCCCCTCCGTGGTCTTCTATGACGGGGAAACCCGCATCGTGGGGCAGGAAGCCAAGAACAACGCGGTTCTGTACCCCGATCAGGTAGTCGCAATGGTCAAGCGGCATATGGGGCAGTCCGATTGGGTCCACCACTATGATGGGACGGATTACAGCGCCGAAGAGATTTCATCCTACATCCTGCGGAAGCTCGTGAATGACACGGAGAGAATGCTAGGCGTTACCGTCAAGGATGTTGTCATTACCTGCCCGGCCTACTTTGGGGTGAACGAGCGTGAGGCAACGGCGCGTGCGGGCGAGATCGCGGGTCTAACGGTGCGGAGTGTCATCAACGAGCCGACCGCCGCCGCCATCGCTTATGGAATGCACGAGGCTCAGGAGCAGGTGGTACTCGTTTATGACCTCGGGGGCGGCACATTCGACATCACGATGATCGAGATCAAGGAGGGTCAGATCAATGTGATTGCGACGGGTGGTGATCATAACCTTGGCGGGCGCAACTGGGACGAAATCATTGTCAACTATCTTGCCGAACAATGGAAAGAGCTTGCCGGCTCAAACCAGGACCCCCTAGATGATCCGGAAACAGCCCAGGACCTTTTCACCAGGGCCGAGCAGGCCAAAATGGCTCTGACGGCTCGTGAGAAAACTGATGTGGCTGTCACGCACGCTGGCATGCGCGAGAAGGTCACACTCACGCGTGACTTATTCGATAGCATCACCGCAAACCTGCTCGAACGAACGATTGAGTACACACGTAGCACCCTGAAAGAAGCGGAGAAAAAGGGGATTCGTGCCTTTGATCAAATTCTCCTTGTGGGTGGCTCCACAAAGATGCCGCAGGTAGTCAAGCGCTTGCAGGCAGAGTTCGGGCTGGAGCCGAAATTCCATGACCCGGATGAGTCAGTTGCCAAAGGAGCCGCCCTGTACGCCCAAAAGCTTGCTATTGGAGACCTGATTCGAATCAAGATTGAGGGGTGGGGCATCAAGGGCTCGGCGACTGCCTCCTCCGAGATGGTTGAGCGGGCCCGGGAAGAGGTCGCAGATGAGTTGGGTCTGACGCTTCCCAGCGTGCGCCAGTACGGGGAGCTTGATATTCGGAACGTGACGAGCCGCAGCTTTGGTGTCATTGCGTTGGAGCAGCGCAGCAACCAGGAGATCGTTCGCAACCTCATTCGTGTCAACGACACAGTTCCTGCCCAATCCACCCAACGCTTCGGGATCAGGGAGGACAACCAGGAAAATGCCGAGATTCGCATCGTAGAAAACATCGTTTCGGCTGACCAGGCAGACCTTGACTCCTCCGAACAAATCGGCGAGGCATTGTTGAACCTGCCTTCTGGTCTGCGCGCGGGAGCCCCAGTCGAGATTACCTTCCAGCTGGATGAACAGGGACGCCTCAACGCGACAGCCCGCGAGCTTTCCACCAACCAGATCATCAAGGTAGATATTCAGACAACGCGCGTCATTTCAGAAGAAAAACTCAAAGAAGCGATAGACCGGTCAAAGCAGTTGGTTGTTTCATAAAGCGAATTTGTTTTTATCGAGAGGAGCAATCCAATGGGTACCTTTGTCGGAATCGACCTGGGAACAACCTTCTCAGCGGTAGCCTTCATTAATCGGGAGGGGAATCCCGAAATTATCCCCACTGATTATGGGCGCACTGTGACCCCCTCCGTCGTCTATCTGGGCAAAGGTGGTCCCATTGTGGGAGAGGAGGCCAAGGAGCGACAGGCGCTGGGCGAGGTCGAGATCGCCTCCTTCTTCAAGCGCAGTATGGGGGATTCGCAGTTTGAACTCTTTTTCCAGGGGAAGAGTTACACTCCAGTTGATCTCTCGGCTTTGGTGCTCCAGCACCTAAAGCAGGTGGCCGAAAATCATCTTGGTGAGAATGTCACCCATGCCGTCATCACCGTGCCTGCCTATTTTAACAATATGCAGCGCGAAGCCACCATCGAGGCGGCGGGTCGGGCAGGGTTGGAGGTGCTCTCGATCATCAACGAGCCCACCGCCGCCGCCTTTGCATACGGGATGCGACCCACGCAAGGCGCGCAGACGGTGCTGGTTTATGATCTGGGTGGCGGAACCTTTGACGTCTCCGTGGTGCGGATCACCGAGAGCGAGCAGCAGGTTCTGGGTACCGGGGGCGACCATAATCTGGGAGGCAAGGATTGGGACGACCGTGTCTTTGGCTATCTGGTTCAACAGTTCGAGGAGACGTTTGGAACCGATCCGGTTGGAGATGACTTCAACCAATTGCTCGTCAAAACAGAAGAGGCCAAGAAAAGCCTCTCCGTGCGCGAGTCCGTGGAGATCAGGGTACAGCATGAGGGTCACAAGGGTCTCTTTACCCTGACGCGCTCTCAGTTTGAAGATCTAACCTCTGACCTGATGGAGCGTACGCAGCGACTAACCGAGCAGGTTCTGGGCGAGATTAACCTCTCCTGGAGTGATCTCACGAATGTCCTTCTGGTGGGGGGCTCCACCCGGATGCCGATGGTGCGAACCTATGTCGAGCGAATGTCCGGTAGACCCCCACTGACCGCAGTCAATCCCGACGAGGCAGTCGCATTGGGGGCGGCTATCCAGGCAGCGATGGATATGGAAGAGGGAAGTGCGCTCCAGACACCGCTCTATGGCTTGGCAGGCCGCAAGAAATCGGTGGATGTTATCAGCCATAGCCTCGGGATGATTGCTGTCAACGAGGCACAGACGCGGTACATCATCAGTATCATCATCCAAAAAAATCAGCCGATTCCTTCCCGCCAGGCCCGTCCGTTTACCCTTCGTATCAGCCAGCGTGGGGAGAACAAGCTGGAAGTCTATATGACGCAGGGCGAATCCGATGACCCCATGACCTGTGCCTACCTGGGGCGATATGTCTTTTCGGATATCCCTGCGCTAGCGGCCAGGCAGGCCATTTTGGACATCACCTATGCCTACGATAAGAATGGGGTAGTCAATGTTTCGGCGGTAGAGCGGAGTACAGGCAAGCCACTCTCGCTCTCTATTGAGCCCTTGCCCTCGGATGTCCCTGATCGCTTTGCGCTGCCACCCGCACAGAACGTCGCACGCGAGCACCTGACCGTGTATCTCTCCTTCGATTTATCTGGGAGCATGAGCGGAGCCCCCCTGACGGAAGCCAAGAAAGCGGCTCATGCCTTCATCAGCCAATGTGACCTCTCCAGTACCTCGGTGGGGCTTATTTCCTTCTCCGACAACGTGCTGGTTGATATTAAAGCCTGCCAGGATGCCAAGAAACTCAGCAAAGCCATTGACGGACTCACCATCGGGCGAACAGGGGGTGGCAATGAGGCCCATCCCTTCGATGAAATCCATAAGTTGTTGACAGGGGTGACAGGGGTGCGCTATGCCCTCGTGCTGGCGGATGGTGTCTGGTCCAATCAGAGCCGGGCGATCCAACAGGCCAAACGGTGCCACGAGGCAGGGATCGAAATCGTTGGTGTTGGCTTCGGCGGGGCGGACCGCAAGTTCCTCCAGGCAATCTCCTCCTCTGATGAACACAGCTTTTTCACCAATATGAACGCCCTCACAGAGACGTTCAGCACCATCGCTCAGGAGCTAACGGAAGAGGGTAGCATTTCCAAACGGGGTGGGTTACGATTCTGAGACGTTTAACTAGGGAGTGATGCACTGGTGGCTGAGAAGAGTATCCCCAATATTTTCATCCTGCTAGAATTGGACCCAGATAAACCCTGGAGCCAGGCTGTATTCGAGAGCCGATTGCAAGAAAAGCGGCGTGACTGGTCACGTTTGGAAAACCTGCCAACGAAGAAAGGACTTGAGGCCAAGCAAAATCGCAGCGCCATCCCTGAATTGCAGCGGATCGCGGCCGATGAGGCCCTAAGTCGCCAGCAGGCGGAGGAGGCGCGCCGGATACAGAAGGGGGCCAAGCGCGATCAACTCCAAGAGTTCGACGAGCGCCTGCTGCTGTTGCAGCAAAAGGGACACCTCCTGGAGGAAGAGCTAAAGCAGCTGGTGAAAGAGTTTGCCGGGACGCTGACAGACAGTGAGATTCGCAAACGGATTAAAGTTCCCGTTGAGTCGGGAAGCAAAACCTCTCGTCCTCAGCAGGCGGCCCTGGAACCAACGAAGGCAAAGGGCATCCAGAATAAGC
Source organism: Ardenticatenales bacterium (assembly GCA_013812995.1). Taxonomy (GTDB): domain Bacteria; phylum Chloroflexota; class Anaerolineae; order Ardenticatenales; family Ardenticatenaceae; genus JACCSL01. The sequence continues at coordinate 6,338 of JACCSL010000538.1, forward strand.
TGGCGACGCTTGGCAAGAGCGATCTGTACGACTTTTTGGAGATGAGTCCCAAAACCGATCGGCGGCTCCTGCTGGAGCGCGCCAGGGCGCTATACGAGGGCGTACAGAAAAAGGCCACCAAGAGCGCCACCGATACCCTGGCTTCCGAACTGAGTGGGTATTGCCTGGATATCTTCAAGGTGGAGGCAGAGCAGGCTAAGTACAACGAGACGCTACGGTTACAGACGTATGAGGTGTTGTTAAAAAAGGTAGAGCAGATCACCCGGGTCTCCAATCAGGTTGATCAGGGCCAGATGGAATTGCTTCTCAAAGAGGCCAAACGCAAGGGGTTGGATATTGCAGAGGTTCAGGAGATGATCCTTGCCCATGCTAAAAAACATGGATACGCCATCTTTGTCTCTCCCTCCGGCGTACAGGCGGTGGAGGCGTTACAACTCTGCGGTTACTGTCACACCATGAATGAGGCAGGTGCCAAGCATTGCAAAGATTGCGGCAACCTGCTCCGCGAGCCTTGCCCGCGCTGTAAGCGGGTTGTGGCTTCCATAGATATGGCCTGTAGCGCCTGCGGCTTTCCCTGCGGAAACCGGAGTTGGGTGGCTGTGCTGCTGAATGACGCGCAGCAGGCGCAGAAACAGCGTGACTACGGGATGGCATTTCAGTATCTAGAACAGGCCCAACAAGCCTGGCCAGCCACCAATGCCGCTGACTCCCTAATGACTCAAATTCAGGGGTTACGAGGCGCGGTTGAGCCTCAGAAGCAGGCTCAGGCGGAACTCCTAAAAGAAATCAACAAGGCAATTCAGGAGAAGCGTTTTTACGCCGCCCGGACGTTATTGCCAAAGTTGGAGCAGCTTGTTCCTCCGGCAGACCCCCGGCTTGCTACCTATCATACCCAAATCGAGGCATCGATTCGAGAGGCAGAAAAGGAAGCTGCACGGGCACCACGCAATGTTGAGGACAATCCTGATTTGGCAGTTCGTATTTACCAGGGGGTTCTTTCCATCTGCCAGGACTTCGAAGAAGCACGGGAGGTACTTGCCACCATCCCTCCTAGCCCCCCCAGCCACCTGCGCGCCACATTGGGGGCGAAGGTCATCAATCTGACCTGGCAAGCCAGCCCTTCGCCAGGTGTGCGATATACCATCGTACGCAAAGCCCATGCCCGTCCCGTGTCCTTAAAGGATGGGGAGCAAGTCGCTACGGTGAGTGGGACTCTTTACGATGATGCCGGTGCCGAGATCGGCCTCCCCCTGTTTTACGCGGTCTTTGCCGTGCGCGAGGGCGTGACTTCCAGAGAGGCGGCCATTTTGGCAGAGCCCTTGCTTCGTATCGAAAAGGTGCGTCATGTCGTCAAGTATGTTGCAGATGGGCAGGTAAAACTGCATTGGAAGGTATCCGCCAACGTAGCCGAGGTGGTGGTGGTTCGCTCGGACCGGGCCTATCCGCGCTCCCCGCAGGAGGGCGAGCGGGTGCCCCTTTTGGGGCGGGATCAGGCGGTGGACAGCTCCCTCCAAAATGAGCGGCGTTATTTTTACACGATCTTCGCCCTGTTCAAAGATTATCACGGACAGGTACACAGTGCCCCAGGGGTACAGATTGAAGCCACACCGCAGCAGCCCCCCAGCCCGATTGCAGAATTGACCATCGCGGCGAGCGGCCCGCCCCAGAACCGACAGCTAGAGATTGGCTGGACGACGCCTGCTAAGGGAGACGTGGTGCTCTTGAAGGCCAGCAAACCAACGGGCCTAGAGCTTGGTGCCGTGATACCACAACAGGATCTGCTCAAATATGGTACACTCGTATCCACCACCATGAACCACTTGCGTGAGCGGGTAGAGCAACTGGGGTTCTATTATTTCTTGCCAATCGTACTCTTTGAGGGGATGGGTTACATCGGCAAGGAGCACCAGTATGTCTGCGTGGATGATGTTTCAGAACTGGCAGTGCAACATCTAGGTCATGCGCTCAGGCTTCAATGGCGTTGGCCACCCGCCTGTCAGGAAGTGCTCGTGGCATGGAATCATCAGGAGTGGCCCACCCCACAGCAGCCTGGCAGCATAACGGATACCTTGACACGCGCTCAGTACGACCTGCGAGGCTACTACGATATTGCCAAACCAACTCAAGTGGATTATTACATTATTGTCTTCAGTGTTATCAGTCAAGAGGGTCAACGCTTTGTCGCCTCGGGTCAGACCCCAGACGCACGCCGCCGCGTAACCTTGTTAAGCCGCCTCACCCTCGATTATGAGATCAAGAAGGCATGGCTCTCAAAAAAACTAACGCTTCATCTCACGGTTAGTGGACAGGGCACCCTCCCCGCCCTTCTGCTTGTTCGTAAAACAATGTCCCTCCCCCTGAATAAGTTTGATGGCGAGCAGGTTTTCCGACTGGAGGCACTCGCTACCCAGGGGGGCCATCTGACCTTTGAGCTGCCTGCTGGAACACAGAAAGCGCAGAGCTACCTTAAGCTCTTTCTGGAAGAGGATGGGCTCTATGATGCTGTTACCGTTCGCCACCCCAGTCTAGAAAGATTGAAGGTTTTTTAATGGCCAAGATCACCTGCCCCTTCTGTTTTGAGACCTTTGGAAGTGACAAGGTCAAGTTTCGTTGTGGAAATCCACGCTGCAAGCAGGAAGAGGACAAAATTTATAACGAGGGCCGAGATAAGCGCGCCAGGGCGATGGGGCATGTCTTCGAGAACAAGGCCCCTTCCTTCCTCTCCCGCCTAACGAGGCCAACCCACGCAGCGCGGTGTGACTTGTGCGCACGCGAGAGCGATAAACGTCTTTGCCCTCACTGTCACTTTGAACTCTCCCATATGGCTGGACAGATAGACGATCACATCATTGCCATCATTGGGGGGCGTGGCACAGGCAAGGGGCATTACATCACGACCCTGGTTAACCGTTTGGAGCAGGAAGTCGGGATGCAGTTTAACTTCGCCCTAAGTATGCAGGGCGATGAGACACGAAAGCGCTTTGAAGATGATTATTATGGCCCCCTCTTCCGTCGCAAACGGCTGCTTCAACCTACCCAATCGGCCAGCATTGAGAGCAGCACCAAATCACCGATGGTGTTTCGACTTAAATTGCAGCGGAATGCAGTCAACCTCAGCTTTTTCGATTCGGCGGGGGAGGATATGCAGTCTCTGGATGTCATGTCTACGGAAGCTCGATACATCTGCTTCGCCGGGGGCATCATTTTTCTGTTGGATCCGCTCCAAATCGAGGCAGTTCGGCAGCAACTCCCCGAGGACATTCTTCCACCACGCGATCCAAGTGCGGAGCCATTCTACATCGTGCAACGGTTGCGCGAATTGTACGAGCGCCAGTTCCGGCTCCGCCCCACGGACCCGGTCAAAACGCCTGTGGGCTTTGTCCTGTCTAAGGTGGACGCCCTCTTACCCATTATTGACTCCGGCTCCGCCTTGCGACGAACAGGGGAACATTTCGGCTCCTTCAATCGCGCCGATGCCCAATCCGTTCACACTGAGATCTGGAATTATCTCCAATCGTGGGAGGGCGGCAGGCTAACCAATTTTATTAAAGCCAACTTTTCCCGCTATCACTACTTTGGCATCTCCTCCCTGGGACGACCCCCAAGTGGCATTGACAAATTGGAAACCGTTTCGCCGATTCGGGTTGAGGATCCTTTCCTGTGGATTTTGCATCAATTAAATCTTGTCAAAGGAATGAAAGGATAGAAATGTATGACGATGTTGCAACATTATTATACCTCGTGCGCGCGCGGTACTTCAGGCGGCTCGGGATTTCAATGTAAGGCAATGTCGTCTGGCATCGCCGAGGAGGAATTGAAAGCCCTAAATACGTTGATTGCCTATCGCATCCCCCCTAGCATAGACGAGGATGATGTCAGCCATCACCCAATCGCGCTACGCTACGAATACTTGAATTTTGCCCGTAGCATCCTGGTTTGTAGCCAGTCTAATGGCACGGATGAAAAGGGGCGGTCCGGTAACTTTTTTGCGCACAGTGTTATCACCGACCTGCGAGACTTCACAGAGGGATTTCCGCCCATCATGTTCTGGCGGCACCCTTTCTGGCGGAGCAGTGATCCCTCGGAGCAGTTAGAGATTCCTGCGCAAGCCTCCTTCGAGCTGGAACCCTCCCTGGAATTTGAGCAAATCTGGCCCTTTCTGGAACAAGGAAATCGACGCGAGTGGTTTCAGAAATTGTTATGTGCTGTTGCACAGTACGACCGTAGCAAGCGTCCCATTGTCATCCTGGACGAGCCGGATAATGTGGCGCTCTGGGTGGCGGCAGTGACATTTGCACTACCCAATGTCTATCGCCCCTTTCTAAGTTTTGCCACCTATCATCATGATCCCTATGACGTTCCCTTTCGTATCACTGGTACCACCGCTGATTCCAAATTTCGATTCTCCTCTGATGAGTATATCTCCTATTTTATTCTCAATACCCAGGATAACCGGGTGAGTGATATTGAGGCATCTGTCTACGCTACCTTTGTTTGCAGTTATTTTTACCCTGATCAATATGAAGAAAAATTGCTGGAATTTTTCGAGTTCTGTAATCGTCGTCTCCCCCCTCGGCCTGGCAATCTTACCTACCGCCTGGAGCCTGCCACTTATCTCTATCTTACGATCAAAGAGAAACGCTTATCCCTTGATGATGAGAATGCACAAGAGAGCCTGGCCGCCTTTTTGGAGGATGTCCAGCACGAGCGTGAGTTATTGCCTGAGCAACTCGCGGATTTACAGACGGCGGCAAGAGTGCTGATGGAGGGACTCATGCGCGGCCCCTCTTCCAAACGACTCCAGGATTATGCTCGCGCCCTCTTGATACTCAGGAAACATGATTCTGGATTCCAGCAACGGGTGTCTAACGACCTTCCCGTCCTCGCCAGTCTCATCCTGCACGAGCAGGAGCAGATGGCGAGCAACCTGGTTGCGCTCTATGGCAAGGTGTTTTCCCTGGAGACCCTCATTCAGGCCGCCAGCCAGCACGATTTTGTGGGCAGGCTGGAAGAACGGCTTCTTTCATTAGCGCGGTGGGAGGTTCATTATCTGCTATGGAAATATCTGGGACCACTCTTCCAGCCAGATGCTCATAACAGAACGGCGCTCGTGGGGATTGTGCAACAAACCTTGTCCGCCGTGGCTCATCTTCCGCTGCTTCCTTCTCTGACTCCGCCTACTGAAGCCGAGCAGACGTTGGATATGTTGATTGCGGCCTTGGCGAGGAACCACGGGCTCTTGTTAGATGGAGCGTGTAGCTGGCGGGAAACGCATAGGGGGCACAGCTTCGGATGGCTTTACTATCGCCTGATTGCCTCTCTATCATTGGTGGAACGCCGCTCTTACCGGGAGGAGGCACAAAGGGTTGATCAACGGATCCTCTTCTATGAGGCGGAACGGGACATCCGCGCGGCGTTGCCGGCACAGCGCGTCCCACTTCTGGAAAAGTGGGTAATCTATCTGAGGGGGGGTAGAGAGGCTGATCTCTCACTCTTCTTCCCTCATACTCTGCAAGTTATTTGGGATATGACCCAAGATGAAATGGAGCATCTGCAAATAGGTCGCCAGGTTCTTCTCTCCACGCCTTTATCTGAGTTGTTAAGGCCGTCAGATGAGTGGAGCAGACGACTCTTGTCCATTTGTTTTTCCCGATTGCAATTACTGAGGCTCAGAGAGGAGGCAGTACCACTGCATCAGAGGTACCAACATCACTCTGCGCTGACGGAGGATCAACGCGCATTAATTCAGGGGGCACTTGCTATGACGACAGGAATATTTGATGGGCAGAGCGTAGAGCGTATCTACAGGCACCTCGCGCAGGCGGATTCTGCTACCTACCAGAAAGAGGCCGGGCTGCTTATCCGGCGTTTCTTTGAAAAAGATGTGACTCTGAACGCTCACATCGATATGCTC
>JACCSL010000551.1 GCA_013812995.1 Ardenticatenales bacterium
ATATGCCGTTTGCTCGTATCTTGCGGGATCAACTGATCGATCAACTCCCCTATTCCTAACTCATCGTACATCGCTGCCACCAACCCCAGGTGGTCCAGCACCTCACTTTGATAGTTCGTGCTCATCTTGCCTCCCTCTGTTTGGCAAGCAGCTTGGCTGAGATTTTGCCTTATTCCAAATTTAGCCAACCCCTATGCGGAATGTCGGATGTAAAGGTTTAAGAGCGGGCCTGGAAGTACCGGGTGAGGGACGACGTTTCTTCGCGGATGAACTCTGCCATATACGTCGATGCCTCCTCTTGGATCGCCCCGAGTGCCCCATCGCGGTCCCTGGCGCTCTCGTGCCACCAAACGGGATGAATCAGCAGTTGACTGCGCGGGTTAGCGCGAAAGAAACCATAAACGTCGTCCACCCCGAAACGCTTACGGCTGTCACTCAGATAGCCATCCTTGGAGCAGAATCGTGGGTTGTAGGCGTCGCGGAACTGCGCGAAGGTTTCGCGGACTCCTGCACTGGCGGGCTTGTGTTGAGCGATGGAGGTGACAGCCTGACCCAACCCATCCGCCAAACAGTTGGCCAGCAACGCGATGCGCTGCTGGCGTGCCGTGGAACCCAATTCCTCGAATCCGGTGCAATCGTAGTGCAACCCGATTTCGTGTCCCATTCCGGCAATTGTTCGTAGCAGAGCTAGATTGTCTTGGGACAGTGCATTGTAGTAGGGCGCTGTTAGCAGAACGAAGAAGGTTGCCCGAGCCCCCGCCTGCGAGTCAAGCTCCGCCATTTCCACCGCCTTGCGCACTGAGAAATCAATGTCGTGGCGAAGAAACATATACGGTCCCTCATCGGGAAAGTGCACAAGGGGGCCGATGGGATAACCTAACCCCTTGCTAATGAAATTCAGTAATCTAAGATAGCTTTCGTAGGTGAAATCCGTCATTCACTCCCTCGACTCTTCGATTTTAGACGCTGTAGGTTGGTAAGGGGAAGGGTCTGGAAAGGGCGCTCCGTGAAGAAGCGGATTGCTCGGCGGCGGAGGTAGTCGCGTAGATCCTCGGCCAGCGGTGCCATTTCCCCCCGCACTGTTTCACTAGCGAGATCAAAAACGCAGCCTTGCATGTCCGCAAACTCCCTACCATCGTGTACAAGGAGAATGGTGGGAGGCGGACCCTCGTCTACCCTCTTGCTATCCTTCCCACAAAGTGGAATATAGACAACTGTCTCCTGCTGCCCGTTCAACTCTGCCGTGAAAGAGCGTCCGTCAGAGGTCACCGAGAGCACCTTGACCCCTTTGCTCGGCAGTGTCGTGAGATAATCAGCCATAATATCGTCGAGGAGTAAATCAATCTCGTCTTTATTGAGGGGGGTCGGATAGCCCTCCGGGCCTTTGAGGATACGCGCGGGGCTTCCTGCCGCCAGGCAGTAATCTGGGATGTTCTGGAGCACCAGAGAGCCAGCACCCACGGTGCTGTAGTCGCCGATGGTCACACCGGGCATGACTGTTGAATTTAGATAGACCACGGTGTGGTCTCCAATCTTGATCGGGGCAAAGTTGGTGCGGAATCCCATCAGTGCTGGTTGCCAGGCACCATGCGTCAGGAGTACGACGTTACTGCTAAGCGCGGAGCCGCTTCCAATCGTCACGCTCTCTGAAAGGTTGATGTAGCAGCGGTCAAACACGGAAGTACGGTCACCCACAGTGAAATACGAGCGAGGCCCCCGTGCCCCGCCGCCGCCCACCAGGACATCATCCTTGAGCCAGAGGAACTCCCCGGTTCGGATGCCTTGACCGACCATAACCACCCGCTGGCCTATGTTGCTACGCTGGCCTATGTGGAAGTACTCATTCAGTTCGGCCTCAAATCCCTTGCCGATGGTGCATCCCTTGCCAAGGGTGATCTCGGGCGAGATGATCCGGCTCCCATCACCGATCCTGCATTCGGCTCCCAGCTCAATAAAGTCACAGGTAATCTCCACACCGCTGCCGATCCGCGTGCCACGACGTAGCACCACCTCGCTACCGCGAATGACGCTCCCTGGTAGAAGGACAACATCCTCTTCAACCCTTACATGATCAGCCTCAATCCGGCCGTCTTGACCCATAGGATAAACCTCTCCTTCGTTTTTCGCATGGTAACATACTCTATCAGGGCAACAAATTCTCAGAGGAGTTTCCGAATCACCATTTGCAGCTACAATTGGCAGAGGCGAAGAACAGCTCTGGCCCACCATGAACGATAACCTACTCTTCCCCCAGGCCATGGCCCATCTGCGTGCGTTGATGGCCGCGACGCTGGAGCAGTGGGCGCTCGCGCCGCTGGCCGTGCTCCCGCAGGGCGAGGCGGCGTTAGCCGATGCCCTGTGCGCGGAGTATCTCATCGACAACGACACCCACGATCTGCTGCACCGCCTCTGGCGCTGGGAGGCAGCCATGCAGGCGGGCCGCGCCACGCTCGCCGAGGAATTCCAGGCCCACGCCTTACTGGAGGAACTGCTGGAGCTGTTTCAGAGCCTGCGCACCGCGCCCACGCTGGGCAAGCGCCACGATGCCATTGTCCCGCGCTGGCTTGCCGGGGAGAGCATCGCCGAGCTCGCCGAGAGCCGAGGCACTGACGAGCAGCGCATCCTCGTCCTGCTCCATGAGGTGGTGCGGTACTATCAATTATCAAATCTGGAGGCGCTCCGCGCCTTTCTGCTCACGATCCAAGAGTACCCTAATGATAAAGAATGAAGTCCAACAGCTTAGTGAGTGGCTCGGCTTTGACCCACAGTTGCCCGAGGGGAGCCGCGCCACCTTCACAGGCAGTGACCTAGTGGTGCTGCGTCTGCCACTGGAGCAGTCGCAGACGCTCCTTACCCTGAAGCAGCGCTTTGGGCAGCATGGTTTTCCGCTGAACGAGGAGAAAAGTCTGCCGAGGGAGGGCAAGTATCGCTTTATCTCCGAGGCGCGTAAGTTCTACATCCATATCCGTGCAGGCGCGGGAGCGAGTGGTCAGACGCTCGTCAACATCACGGATGCCACCGAGCAGAGCGACGAGAAGTTTAGGGGGCGTGTGAGTCGCTTTCTGGAGGTGTCGCTGGGGGAAGGAGCCAGTGCTCTGGAATCCGGGACGCTCCTCGTCCCGTGGCAGAAACCGGATGGTACCGTTCACGAGGCGATGGAGCGGGTAGACCGGCTCCTGGCGGCCATCATGGACGAGAATGGGTTTATCTTGCATCCTGCGTCTCACCCGGAGGACGGAATCTACCTTTACACTGTCGGGAGCTGCGCGGTGGAGGCGCATTTCTTCCCAAGTATTGAGGATCCCTACAACAAGTGGGGGGATGGCATGGGGTTTATCCTCTCCATGAGAATTGCTGCCGATCCCCTGCAAGAGCTTTGAGGCGAGCAAATTACGATGAAGCAGCCCGGTTTTGCCTTTGAGATTCACAAGGAGCGCGGCGCGGCACGCCTGGCAACCTACACCACGCCGCATGGACAGATCAAGACACCCGCCTTTGTCGCTGTGGGAACCCAGGCCACTGTCAAATCGGTCACGCCGGAGATGGTGCGGACAGCAGGCATCCAGGTGCTTTTTTGCAACACCTACCATCTTTATCTGCGTCCTGGCGCGGAGGTCGTGGCAAAGCTGGGAGGGCTTCATCGCTTCATGCAGTGGGATGGTCCTATTCTGACGGACAGCGGGGGCTTTCAGGTCTTCTCGCTGGGGGCGGCCATCGAGCATGGTGTGGGCAAGATCGCGAATATCTTCCCTGGCGAGGTGGGCGGCGTGGAGAGCGACACCAAACGCGGCAAGGTCGCGCGCCCTGGAGAGTCGATGGTCAAGGTCGAGGAGGAGCAGGTGCTCTTCAAGAGCCACCTGGATGGCTCTCAGCATCTGTTCACGCCCGAGAAATCTATCGCCATCCAGCGTGCCCTCGGGGCGGACATGATTCTGGCCTTCGACGAGTGTACCTCGCCGCTGCACGATGCGACGTATACTCGGCAAAGTTGTCATCGCACCCATCGCTGGGCCGAGCGCTCCCTGCGCTATTTCCAGGAGTCAACGCCGCAGCACGGGTACGCCCAGACGCTCTATGGCATTATTCAGGGCGGGGCCTTCCGTGATATCCGCGTGGAGAGCGCCCAGGTGATTGGCGGCATGGACTTCGACGGCATCGCTATTGGCGGTAATCTGGGGAAGACCAAGCAGGACATGCATGCCATCCTCGATTGGAGTATGCCGCACCTGCCGCGTGAGAAGCCGCGCCATCTCCTGGGCATTGGCGACATTCCCGATATCTTCGAGGCGGTGGAGCGCGGCTGCGATACCTTCGACTGCGTTGCGCCGACGCGCATGGCACGCAACGGGGGGCTCCATGTCCGCGTGGATGACGATGGAACCCCGCTGCCCAAGTTCCGGCTGAACCTGCGCAACGCCCGCTTCAAGGCAGACCCGCGCCCGGTAATGGAAGATTGCATCTGCTACACCTGCCAGAAATACTCCCGTGCCTACCTGCGTCATCTCATTCACGCCGATGAGATGTTGGCCTACACGCTCGCGACGATCCACAACCTCCACTTCATTGCCACGCTCTGCGCCGACATCCGCCAGGCCCTTCGCAATGACACCTTCCAGGCCATGAAAGCGGCTTGGCTGGGTCCACTGTTGTAGCCAACGAAAAAGAGACGCGGAACCCGTGCCTCTTTTTTGTTTTCCGGTTATTCGGAGCTTGTTCCGGTGAACTCGTCGGTGTACAACTCGTCCAGCGGGACCGTCTTATCAAGCAGCCCTGCGTCAAGCATGAACTGCTGGCTGCTTTCCCAGGATGTGCCAGGGACGATGCCAGGAGTCTCGTTCTGCCAGAAGGGGAGCGATGCCTCAAGCACGGCTCGCTGCATCTCCGCGTTGTCTCCGCCTGCTTCTGGAACCCAGCGCTCGCTTGAAACAATGGCGAAGGCCCCGTCCGGGTCAGCGAGCGTATCCTCGATGCCACGTAGCATAGCCCGGACCATTCCCTGCACCAGCTCAGGGTCATTCTCAATTGTCACATCATTCGTGATGAGCCCATTCGCGACCAGGTCGATGAAATCAGCCACCATGATCACGTTCGGCTCGTAGCCCTGGTCGGTAAGCTGAAGCGGCTCGTTTGTGGCGTAGACCACCACCGCATCCACCTTCTCCTCCACCAAAATCGGTACCTGGTTGAAGCCAATCGCCTCCAGCCTCACCGCGTCCGCATTGATTCCCGCCGCGTGAGCCACTGCCAACCATCCAATGTAGTTGGCACCGAAAAGCCCCGGTAGCCCAAGGGTCTTTCCCTCCAGCACTTTTGGGTCGCTCAGGTCATGCTTCAGCGAGGCAATCGCCACGGGGAAGCGACGATACCAGTTCGCCACGTAGCGCACAGGCAGCCCGCGCGAGCGTCCGAGCATCACCTGGTCGCCACTCGCGATGGCAAACTGCAACTCGTTCGCGGCCACCAATTGCACCAGGTCGTTTTCCATCCCGTAGTCGAAGGTCAATTCAATCCCCTCGTCTGCAAAATAACCTTTTTCTACCGCTACATAGAAGGGCGCGAACTGCACATTTGGAATATACCCCATCGCCAGCGTGACCGGGCGCAACGCACGGGTCGTCGCTGCCGCCGTAACAGCAGTGCTCTCCACCGTTCCACTCTCCGGCTCCGCCGTTGGCTCTGACCCACCCCCTCCACACCCGCTCATCAACACACCCATCATCAGACACAACAGCACAAAACTCACTTTTCGAAACATGGTTCCTTAACCCTTCCTTGACTTTTGACTTTTGACTTTCCGTTCCCTCACCGTTGCCAGCGCACAAGGCGCTGCTCCAGGAATACGACAATCCCGTACAGTGCCAGCGCCATCCCTGCCAGGCTGAGAAGTGCGACGAAGAGCAGCGGCGTGTCATAGAGACCACCGCGCGCGATGTTGATGAGAGCCCCCAGCCCCTCGCGCGCGCCCACAAACTCCCCGACCACCGCTCCAACCACCGCCAGTGTCACCCCCAGCTTGATACCACCGAAGAGAACGGGCAGGGCTGCAGGCACCTCGACCAGCCGGAAACGCTGCCAGCGCGAGGCGCGCAGCACCGTCATCAACTCCAGCCAGTCGCGATCCACCGAGCGCACACCGACGATGGTGTTGATAAGCACCGGGAAGAAGACGATGAGCGCACAGACCAGCACCTTGCTCGTGAGCCCGAACCCGAACCAGATCACCAGCAGCGGCGCAACCGCCACCACGGGAACGGCCTGCATCGCCACCAGCCAGGGCGCGATGAGACGCTCGGCCACCGGGCGCTTCGCGAGCCAGTAACCCATCAAGGTGGCGGTCAGGAAGCCGAGCATGAAGCCCAGCAGGGTTTCGGCCAGTGTCACCCGTAGATGACGCCAGAGCAAGCCACTCCAGATCGCCGTGACGAACTTGGCTGCCACGGCCATCGGCGAGGGCAGCACAAACTCCGGATAGTCACCCACCACCACGACCAACTGCCAGCTCGCCAGGAGAACCAGTAGCCCCAGCGGCAACGTGGCCCACTCCCAGCGCAGTTTCAATGTCTCCCACCACCGTTTTTCCACGAGCGGGCGCTGAGGAGCTCGCTCCTGAAGATGCGTCTCATTGCTCAACATGGCTCTTCCTCTCTTTCCCACGACAACAAAAAACCCGAAGGAGGGCCTTCGGGCAGGAAGAAACAGAGCAGCGCCGACCGACCTTGGCCCATGCCAAATAGAACTGCCCGACCCCTTTCTCGTGGAAAGGTAAAGGTCGGGCAGGAATGACGTTGGAATGCCAGGTAGGCAGAAATAACCAGGTTAGCCCACGGCTGACCTGGCACTCGCCACACTATACCTTCTTCC
>JACCSL010000565.1 GCA_013812995.1 Ardenticatenales bacterium
GTTCAGCCCATCGTACTCGAAGGTGGTGGTGCGGTCAGCGGCATCTATCACACGCAGGCGATTGCCCAGCTCATCATACTCGGTCTCTGTCACTCCGCCCAGGCTATCGGTCACGACCGTTATCTGCCCCAGTGCGTCATACCCGTAGTGGGTGGTGTGCCTAGCGGCATCGGTCATCGTCAGCCGGTGGCCCGTGGCATCATAGGTGTAGCTGGTCGTCTGCAAGAGCGGGTTCGTGATGACCTGCACGCGCCGTAGCGCATGAATATCCGCATATCCTTGCTGAAAGGCTATTCTCGGGCTGAGAGTTGGGACGATGTTGGGGGAAACGTCGCTAGGGCTTCCCGTGCCGCTCCTAACTCCTCCTCCGAAACTCCAAATAATGCAGCCAGAGCAACAAGCTGCTCCTCTGTAGGATGCGCCCCTCCTGAGGTCCAGTCCCAGATCATATTTCTATCGGAAATGTTTAGGCCCCTGGCAATATGGCTAATCGGCTCCCGCCCCCACCCACCGCTGCGCTTTTCGTCGGCCCCTATCCATCTCATGAGATGCCAGTGGAACGGGCCGCCTTTGCTCATATCTCGCCCCTGAGCATCCCTGGCATCGGCCAGCAGCAGCACGGGTATAGGCAGGTACACCTCTTCGCCTGGGGCCTTCAGGAGCGATGCGACACGGCCTGAATAGAAGGAGATGATCGGCACCGCTGTGCCCTGCTTGTCTGTGACGGTGCCAACGATGTCATGGGCCGCTACCTGCTGGTCCACCTCCACATCCCAGGCGGTCAAGATGCCAGAGGTAAGGCTGTAGACGTCTATAAGGAAGGGACCAAGTGGAGTCATGCTGGCACCTCGCCTGCTCGCCCCTCTTCAACCGTGAATCGGTCGCCATATCCCATCGCTAGCCCCTTCCGCTTGACGTCCTCTACCCACGCTTCCGTCGGTCGGATGTTGCTTCGCTGGCTCGCATCGGGGGAAAAACCCTCCTGGGATTGATAGATAGACCCGCCCTGCACCACCTCTTCCCAGGTAAAGAGATCGCAAGTGGGCCTCTCTTCGAGCGTGTAATACCAGGGTCTGCCCATCGTGCAGATAGCGCTGAAGCACGCGTATTTGTCAGACATCTGTGCCTCCTTTATTCAAATTCAGCAGTATATACCCAGTCCAAATCCTTTGCCACCATTGTCCATACTTCATGCCACTTGGGATCCCCGAAGGTGGAGGGCTCATCTCCAACAATTGCACGCGCCGCCTGCAAGTAGGTTTCGGCGTTGTAGCGCGGCACTGGCACCGTGGTAAGGAACTTCCCGACATGAAAGCTCGGTGTCGCTTCGGGTATCCGTAGGGAGTAGCTATGGTTCGGCGTGATGGCGCGTAGTTCGTAGACGTATATCCCCTCGCTTGACCAGTTGAGCAGTTGCTGTAAGTCAGCAGGACTAAGGGAGGTATCGTCGGGATGATTATGGGTGACAAAGACTCTACGGTTCTGGCTGTTAGCATAAACTATCACAGCTTTTTGCCATGCTTCAAGCTCAGTGAGTTGGCTATCCTTTGTAGGATGTGGTGGTATCCAAAACAGAAAGGTTCCATTTTCATCAAAGGCAAACCCTTCCTCGGCTAGACTGATCTCATTCCTGTCCCAGTCACGGAGTGCCTCCTCTGTTTGCAATAACAGATCGGGAGGGGAGATATCAGGTGCGGGGAGCTGGGCGGCAGCAAACAACAGTTGTTCAGCTCCCCAGCTAAGGACAGCATTCTTACCTGAGCTGAACAGACCATCCAACCCTGCTTGAGTTATACCCTCAAGTGAACACGGATCACCACGCATCCCATTTTCGGCGATTTGCCCGGTCATGCTTGACAATGCTCCGCCCGGTAAACTCCCTGCTATCCTCCTGAGAGGTCCAGGCAGGGACTTCAGCAAGGGAATCTTGGCGATTATCGGGTTGATGAGATGACTCGTCACACCCTCTACCGCACCCCGACCAGCTTTGACGCGCACCTCCTGTCCATTGATGTTATTCCACAACGCATCACCCCAGGTTAGATCAGGGTTTTGCAAGTTGCGGAGCACCTGAGATCCATACTCCATGCCGGCGTCCCAAGCAGCGTTGGATACACCAGAGAACGCCGTCTCACGGACCTGCTGCCCAACAGGGGTTGCCGCAAGTGCCCTGATGGTACCCAGGGTGGTTCCAGGATTAAAGAGTAACACAGGTAACCCTGCGGCTAAACCAACATGACTTCCTGTGAACCCTACCGCAACGGTGGAGGCAAACGCACGGTCCGCAAGGCTAGCATTGGGATTGGTCATGGTGGCTAGGGCGCTATCCAGATTCTGACAGTTCCCTGGCTCCACCATGCGCAGCCAACTCAGGCCACCATAGCACTCACCAGAGGGATCCACATAGCGAAGCGGGTTATTCATCCCATATAAATAGGGGTGGAGCGTGCCAGGCTGCTCGGGCCAGCCCGCGAAGGGATCGACCTGGATAAACTGGCCCAGGTGCGGCGCATAGGTACGGGCGCGGAGGTACTGCAAACCCGTGGCATCCATCTGCTCGCCCGCGAAGCCAAAGACACTGCTACCAGGTCCCGCTTCCGCCATGCCCTCCCCAAAGGGCGAGTAATGCTGCGTGCGCGTCACATCCCCACCCGCATCCGCGAGCTGGCGCACGGAACCGAGGTGGTCCGGGAGCACATAGCCCCAGGTACCAGAGTCCATCTGGCCCAGGATCTGCCCGCCGACCTGCACATAGTGGGTGGTGTCGCTGCCCGTCGCGGCAATCACCTCGGGGAGCGCGCCCGCCACATCCAGAACGTAGCTTGTCGTGACGCCACCTACGGTCTGGCTGGTGCGGTTGCCCGCGCCGTCATAGACGTAGCTAGAGGCCGAGGTACCATCATTGACACTCGTCAGACGGTTGGCGGCATCGTAGTTATAGGTGCGGGTGCCGTCCGCCAGCAGGTTGCCATTGTTGTCCCAGGTGTAGGCGTCGCCATCGGCCACACTCAGCCGATTCGCGTGGTCGTACGCGTAGGTGTGGGTGCCCGCCGCATCGGTCATGACGGTGCGATTGCCCACCGCGTCGTACTGGTAGGCGAAGCTCTCGCCCGTGGAGTAATCGGCCCCCGTCAGGCGGTAGAGATCGTCGTACTCATAGGTGAGGACGCGCGCGAGGGTGGTATAGGGCGGCAGGATTTCGATCCAGAGGGTGTCAGTGAGGGTGGTGAGCGGGTTGGTGGCGGTGACGAGCACACTGTAGGTGCCGACCTGGGCGTAGGTGTGGGTCACCACTGCGCCGCTCTGCACGGTGCCATCGCCGAGGTTCCAGGTGTAGCTCGCCAGGTTGCCCGCGCTCACGGTGGCACTGAGCATTGTGCTCTGCCCGATGATGGTCGTGGGACTGGCCCGGTGCAGCGTGAAGCCAGTCAGCGTGATGGGCTCGGTGAAGCGCGCCAGGAAGGCATCACTCTTGCCAGGCCCGCCGAAGGTCAGATCGTGGGCATCCGAGGTGACCGGGAAGTTGGAGGAGTAGGTCACGCCCGTCACGTAGGCATGGCCGTTGGGGGTCAGGGTGATGCCATAG
>JACCSL010000624.1 GCA_013812995.1 Ardenticatenales bacterium
TGATACGGGGCGTGCCAACACATTGTCTTGGCCTTGCTCTGCCCTTGCCGCTCCCTTCCTCCCCCGGCTCGCCAACAGTAGGCGCTTTAGGCGAAGCCGGGGGTTTCCGGGAGCTAAACGTCTATGAGACTTCTACGACTATTAACCCTGATGGTGCTACTGTTCGGATGCAGTGCTCCCTTCACAAACATCCCCCTTCGCCTGGATGAGATTCCTCTGCCTCCCCCGCTCACTCTCTACGAAGGGGCCTATGAGGTTCCCCTGGACTCTATGGTACTCTCGACCCGATTGGCCTATCAGGCCAGCGCTCAGGAGGCAGAGTGGGCTTACTACCAATTACCGGCCTATGAGAGCTGGGAGGAGGTCACCCGATTCTACCAGGAAACCCTTCCTGCAATGGGCTGGCAGGCCGAACCGGTCACCGGCAGTTCGCCGCTTCTGTGGAGCCGTGAGAGTCGGCGACTTGTCATCACGTTGCTTCCCCTACCATCCGATCAGGACGATACCTATCTGGTCATGCTCCTCCTTGTTTCAGAGTAGGAACTCGCATCCGTGCTCACCACCCGTTCCCCCTGCGCGCTCAAGACGGGAGCCGCTTTGTAGAGCGTGCAGATGACGAGCATCACCCCGCAGCGCCGAGGGTCGGAGGCTGCCAGCCCCCACACTTCTGTTCAATGTGTCGAGCGACGGCAAGAGCAATGTCATCCCGCCAGGGGCGCGCGACCACCTGCACCCCGATGGGCAACCCTTCCGGTGAGGTTCCCGCACGCACGACGACGCACGGCCAGCCCGTCAAGCTGTAGGGCAGGGTGTAGGGGATTCGTCCCTCGCTTGTGCCATGCGGCGTAGCGGGTTGTTCAGCAGCGGGCGTCAGGATGACATCGTAGTGGCCCATAAACGCAATGAGCCGGCGGCGGAAGCGATCCCACCGGAAAAGATGCGCCTCGACCTGCTCGCTGCTCAGATGAACCTCTCCATCTGGCACCCACATCTCGGAATCGGCAGACTCGGGCCGCTGCCAGTACTGACGGGTAAGCGTATAGGCTTCCTCAATAGAGGGCGGCAGGATTTCTTCCACGCGCGCCCCGATGCTCTCCAGGGCGCGGGCGGCCTGACGGCACGTTTCCGCCGTTTCGGGCGTGGGGTCGGCCTCCTCATGGTGGGTGTAGAAGGCCACGCGCAGGGAAGCGGGCTCCACAGCGCGCCAGTCCGCGAGGGGCATCGGAATCACGCTGGGATCCTTCCAATCGACCCCGGAGAGGATGGGGAGTAACAGCGCGAGGTCTTCCACAAAGCGAGCCATTGGCCCAATGGTGGTGCGCGGGTCGTTCATGGCACTGATAAAGGGAAAGTGACCCGTCAGGGGAATTCGGCCCGTGGTGGGCTTGAGTCCCGCAATCCCACAGGCGTGGGCGGGCTGGCGAATGCTGCCACCGGAGTCCGAGCCCAGCCCCATCGGCGAGCCCCCGGCGGCGATGATGGCAGCCTCGCCGCTGCTGCTTCCCGTTGTGCCGTAGTCGAGGTGATAGGGATTGTTGGTGCGCCCAAAGAGCGGATTATCGGCGAGCACATTGCTTTTGCCCAGCAAGATCGCGCCTGCCTGGCGCATCCGCGTGACGACCGTGGCATCCTCGCCCGGCACGCGCTCCTTGAAGCGTGAGTCGCCGCCGGTACAGGGCATTCCGGCGGCATCGATCCAATCTTTGACCGTAAATGGAACGCCGTGCAGGGTGCCAGCCGAGTCGCCCTTCTGGAGGGCAGCATCTGCCGCGCGGGCGGCTTCCAGGGCCTCCTCGGTGGCCAGGTGAACGACGGCGTTCAGCCGAGGATTGACCTCCTCAATCCGTTGCAGATACGCCTGCACCACCGCCTCGGATGAGATGTCGCGCTCGCGAATTCGGCGCGCGAGGGTGGTGGCTGAGGCATAGATGAGATCTTCCATTCGCTGGACTCCTCTACACTGATGTTGATCATGGGCTTGTATGATCAAGTATCTGACCTGGTGCTGCTACTTCTTTAGCGCCAGCCGCACCTCGTTCCCGTCAAGGTCCACCGTGGTGCGCGCCGTCACATCATCGGGGGCGGCGCTGGTGTGCAGCGCGGTTGCCAGTGTCTTTTCCTTGAGATAATCGATGTACTCGGCCAACCACCCATTGATCTCCCCCTCTACCCAGATCTCGATGCGGTCCGTCAGTGTCAGGTCCGCGTCCTTCCGCAGTTGGTTCAACTGGCGCACCAGCTCACGGGCCAGCCCTTCGTGCTTCAGCGCCTCCGTGACCTCCGTGGTAACGCCCACGGTGTAAACATCCTCTTGAAGCACCGCATAGCCCGCACGCGGCTCCGGTACCACCAGCACTGTGTCCGGTGTCAGCGTGACCTCTTCGCCCTCCAGCATGACCGTGGCATTCTCGCCGCGTAGCAGCGCCAGGGCCAGCGGCGTCTGATCCATCCCGGCTAGCAGTTGGCGTAGCTGGGGGAAACGCTTGCCCAGCGTCTTCCCGTACACCGCCGGGTCCGGACCGACACGATAGGTTGCCAGCGCCTCGCCGGTGACGATTTCTAGCTCTTTCACGTTCAACTCGCCCAGCAGGTCGGCCTCCAGAGAGCGCAGCCCCTCCGCCTCGTTGGGCGGCAGCGCCACGACGACCTTCTGCAAGGGTTGGCGCACCTTGAGGGACGCCTGCTGGCGCGCGGCATGGCCCAATGAGACAACCTTTTGCACCGTTGCCATCGCCCGCGAGAGCTTTTCGTCGAGCAGGCCCTCGTCCACCTGGGGGAAGAGGGCCAGATGAACGGAGTCCGCGTCCTGGGCGGTGCGCAGATTTTGCCAGAGCTGCTCGGCCAGGAAGGGCATATAGGGTGCGACGAGTAGCGATACCGTCTTCAGCGCCTCGTAGAGCGTTGCTAGCGCGGCCTGGGCTTCCTCGCCGCCCGCCCAGAAGCGGTCGCGGCTGCGGCGAACGTACCAATTCGAGAGCACATCCACGAAGGCGGCGATGGCGCGGCTCGTGCCGGTGGCGTCATACTGCTC
>JACCSL010000628.1 GCA_013812995.1 Ardenticatenales bacterium
GATCAACTGACCGCCCTGATGCCCCTTGTCGGGAGGGCCGGACCGCCCCTGCGCCCCCTGCTGCGTCCCTTCATCGAGCGCTACATTGCCCGCCAGCCCGCCAACCCGACGAGGGAGAACCGGCAGCGTGCCCGCTTTGCCGTCACCGTGGAGGCGCAGCGCGGCGGCGAGGTTGTCTCCCTGGTGGGCACCGGCGTTGATGGCTATGGGATCACGGCGCGCATCGCGGTGCTGGGGGCCCAGCTGCTGCTGACAGAAGCGGTCCAGCGCGGTGTGCGCGCCCCGGCCCATCTTCCGCTACGCCCGGAGGAGGCCCTTTCCCGCGTGGGCGTCGAGGTCACCCATGTGGACAAAGCGAGTTAAATCGACAGTTTGTGGCAACAAGGTTGCTAGTACCTGATAGATACCCTTTGAGTTAAGGAGCGCCAAAATGGATCGAACGATGAGTGCGAATGTGGCGGGCATGGCCGGAGCCCTGGCAATGATGGGCTTCATGATGCTCAGCCAGAAAATGGGCTTTACCTACGGCGACCCGTTGCCGCAGCAGACCGTTGACGCCGCGCTGGAGGCGGTGCATAAGGACGCCGCGGTGACCGAGGAGCAGGAAGAAGCCATCGGCATGGGCGTGCACCTCGGCTTCTCGATGAGCAGCGCCATGCTCTACTCCCGGCTGCGCCAGTACATCTCGCTGCCCGGCCCCGTGGCAGGTGCCCTCTTCGGGCTGGGGCTCTGGGGCGTCAGCGTGGCGGGCGTCGCCTCCACCCTGGGCATTCAGAGCGCGCCCTGGAAGCAGGAGGAGGAGAAGGCCATCACGGTCGTACTGGCACACCTACTTTTCGGGGTGGTCGTCGGCTTTCTCTACGATCAACTCGTTCCCCAGGAATCCTAATTTTTTTCTGAGACAGGACGGGCCGGGTAGTTCCGGCCCGTTTTTTGTCTGTAACATTCCCACGAATTTCTACCCGCACCTTGAGGAAAGCGAATTATGACCGACGAACCGATCACCCCAAGCGACACCTTTGAACAACTGGGTCTGAATCCCCAGCTATTGCAAGCCGTTGACGAGGTAGGTTATGAGGTGCCTACCCCTATTCAATCCCGGACGATTCCCGCGCTTTTAGCGGGACGCGACCTGATCGGGCAGGCGCAGACGGGGACCGGGAAGACAGCGGCATTTGCGCTGCCCATCCTCCAGCGCCTGGACCTCCAGCGCAAGCAGATACAGGCACTGGTGCTGACGCCCACACGCGAGTTGGCGCTTCAGGTGGCCGATGCGATTCATACCTATTCCAAGCACCTGGGCCGGGTGCAGGTGTTGCCGGTCTATGGCGGCCAGCCCATCCAGAAGCAGATGGCGCGGCTGAACGCTGGCATCCATATCGTGGTGGGCACGCCGGGCCGCATCATGGACCACCTGCGACGTGGAACCTTGAACTTCGAGGCACTGCAATTCGTGGTGCTGGATGAGGCGGACGAGATGCTACGCATGGGCTTCATCGAGGATGTAGAGTGGATTCTCTCGCAGGCCCCGGCGGGCCAGCAGATTGCCCTCTTCTCGGCCACGATTCCCAAAGAGATTCGCCGCATCGCTGATCGCTATCTCAAGAACCCGGTCGCCATCGAGATCGAGCGGCGGACGCTCACGGTCCCGACCATCGAGCAGCGCTACATCAATGTGTCGGAGCAGCAGAAGCTCGACGCTCTGACGCGCTTGCTGGAAACCGAGGTCACCGAAGCCGTGCTGATCTTCGTCCACACCAAGATTCGCGCCGCCGAGGTAGCAGAGAAGCTCCAGGCGCGCGGGTACGCCGCCGAGGCGATGCACGGCGATATGAGCCAGGCCCAACGCGAGAGCGTGATTCGTCGGCTGCGCAGCGGCCAGGTCGAGTTGATTGTCGCCACGGATGTGGCGGCGCGTGGGTTGGACATCGAGCATATCGGGCTGGTGGTCAACTATGATATTCCGAATGATACAGAGTCCTATGTTCACCGCATCGGGCGAACCGGACGCGCGGGACGGGAGGGCAAGGCGATTCTCTTCCTGACCCCGCGCCAGCAACGCATGATGCGCGATATCGAGCGCTACACCGGGCAGCGCATTGAGGCGATGAAGATGCCGACGAAGGCGGACGTGGCAACCCGCCGCATCGCGATGTTCAAGGATTCCATCCGCAAGACGATGATAGACGAGGATCTGGAACTCTACCTGGGGCTGGTCGAGGAGCTTGCGGGCGAGGGGTTCGACATGGCCGAGATCGCGGCGGCAGCGGCGCGGCTGGCGCGGCGCGACAAGCCGCTGGAGGTGGAGTTGGAACCGGAGCCTGCCCAGGCCACGCAGGCCGAGGAAGGGATGGTTCGACTCTTTATTGACGCAGGACGCCGCACGGGGGTGCGCCCTGGTGATATTGTGGGGGCCATTGCCAACGAGGCGGGCGTGCCAGGCAAGGCGATTGGGGCTATCGACATCTATGATCGATTCACCTTCGTGGATGTGCCGTTGCAGTACAAGGCGCAGGTCCTGGAACGCATGGCAAACAGCGAGATACGCAATCGCCCCATCTCTATCAAGGTAGCAACGCCGCAAGATACGAGCAACGCGAGCAACGCACGGGAGCGAGAGGGCGGCGCGCCGCCCAGACGAGATGGCAAGAAGGTCTATCACAAGGGCAGCGGCGGGAAGGGAACCTATCAGGGGAACCGACGGCGTGACGAGGGGAAGGGGCAAGAGTGAGTCACGAGCAGGCGGGAAGGTGCCCCGCCTGCTCTAGTTTTCGTCAATCTAGCTGCTTATTATTCCGGGGGTAGGGCGGCTCAGGGAGCGCGCGGTCGCCGCTGACGGGCAGATAAATCCGATGCGGTGCCGCCGCCATCGTCACCTGCACGGGAAGGTCCACCTGCGGCAGGGCTGGGTCATTGGTGGACAGGCGAACCACGGCCTCATACGGGGCAGGTCGCCACGGAACAGGTGCGGTTCCCTGCACCGTCATTGTCAGTGGGCGGCTCTGACCGGCAGGGATGGTGAGCGTGATGGGCGACGCTCCCAACCACCACTCCGGCAGAGGCTGATTAAGCACGCTCCAGCTCTGATGTGCCAGCACTCTGGGCTTGCTATAGCAGGCAATGCTCTGCCCCCGTTCGAGTCCCGTGGTCATTCCAGCACTCCACATTTCCGGCATCGCCCCCATTTTTCCATAGATGAATTCCACCCATCCATCCGCATGAAGCGCGAGCTGAAAGGTGTAGGTCGGGGCACGGCTCTGCTTGTTGGGGAGCTGCCAGGCAGGGACCTCCTCGAAACTGACCACATAGGTATCGCTCAGCACCCTCCCCGCGCGCACGATGCCACCCTCCGAGGGATTGAGGTCTGCCCAGAAGGCGGCCAGCGTCCCGCCCGGCATGTACGCGCCGGGCAGACAGAGCGCCCATGCCCCGGTGGTGTCGGGCTCCTCCACACTGACCCAGCCATTCGAACTCAGATATAACTCCTGGACCAATCTGCCATAGATCGGCACGGAAAAGCCCAGATTCAAGGTGTCGGTCAGAATCAACTCATCGTCCAGCAGCAGCGGTGGGAAGGCACTCATATCGTAGAGCGGGGTTCCGGATTGCTGCTCGATGGTCCATTCCAGGGGCGGCACGCTCGCCCGTACCTCCAAGGGGCGCGACCCCTCGTTGCGGAGGGTGTGAGTGACAATCACCTGCTCCCCGAAGGCGAGCGCGCGTTGCAGGGGCAGCGGAACGCTGGAGTGGATGGTAAGATGCGGAAGATTTGCCGTCATGGTAAAGGTTTTGATGGTGTCTGTGACCAGCGTGCTGTTGTTCGCGAGGGAGAGATAGCCAGGAGCCTCTGCCTGCACGCTGTAGCGGCCCAGCGGGAGTGTTGCGGTGAAGTAGCCCTTCTCGTCCGAGGGAATGAGCGGTCCCTGAGTCACACGCACCTGCCCGCGCAGGCCCGCGCCGCTCCAGCGGTCGATGAGCCGCCCCGTCAGGCGCGCGCTCTGGGGGATGGGCAGTACCTCGAAGGAGATAGGAAGGCTGGCGAGCGTCTTATCGCGCCAGAACAGGAGGCGGGCCTCGTATTGACCCGGTCCGGGCACACGCCGCGCGTCAAAGGTGACCCTTGCCTGCCCCCACGCGTTGAGCGGAAGCTCTACCTGCGCCGGAATCGTCAGCCAGGGCAGATCGACGCGTCCGGCGCGGATCAGCGCCACGGCATCGAGTTCACCCCAGCCATAGACATGGTTCGGCACCGTTTCAGCGTCGCCCCCACACTCGTTAGAGGGGCGCGGCAGGGCGGTGCCAGTGAGAAGTGACTCTGTTCGCTTGATGTCGCCGAGCAGGGTTGGGTTCGCCGACCATAGCAGCGCGACCGCGCCAGCGACGTGCGGCGCGGCCATTGAGGTTCCGCTCATGAGGCCGAGGGTGCCGTCGGGAAGCGGGCCAAGCACGCGGACACCGGGGGCGCTGATGTCCGGCTTTTGTAGGCCATCGGCGGTGGGGCCGCGCGAGGAGAAAGGGGCAATCTCACCTGTTGGTCCAAGGGCTCCCACGGAGAGGCTAGAGACGTAGTTGCCGGGCGTTGTACTGCTTCCGCATTCCGGGCCGTAGTTCCCATTGGCGAAGACGGGAAAGATTCCAGCGGCGCGCCACGCTTCGACATAGCCGGTATACCACGGGTCCTCCTCCAGTTTACCCCAGGAATTGTTGACGATGTGTGGGCGCAGATCAGGGCGCGGGTTCTGGCCGCGCTTGTCCGTCGGGGCAAGCAGCCACTGCGCGCTGGCGATCAGCGCCACATCCTCGCAGAAAATGTCAGAGCAACCCCGCGCGGCAATCCAGCGCGCGCCCGGTGCCACGCCGGTGGCCGGGCCATCGGCTATGTCCTGGCCCACCATCGTTCCCATGACATGCGTGCCGTGGCCTATCGCGTCATGCGGGAACAGCAGAGAGTTGCGCTCGGCGGGATCAAACCAGTTGTAGGAGTGGGAGAGTCCGGCCGGGCTCCAGCCTCGATAGCGCTGGAGCAGCGCGGGATGGCTGTAACTCACCCCCGAGTCGATGTTTGCCACGACAATTCCCTCGCCGCGCACGCCCCACTCCTCCCAGACATCCGGCGCACCGATGCGGCGCAGCCCCCAGGGGAGCGTGTCGCTGTAGGGCGTTGTCTCGACGCTCTCCGGCAGCGCCAGGGGATGACGATGGTTGGCCGTGACGACGCTTACCCCGGATTGCCGCGCGGCCCACTCGGCCAGAGGTTGTTCTCCGCGCACCACCAGGGCATTGACGATCCAGAAGGAGCGCGGCTCGTGACCGGCATGGCGCAGCGCCTCAATGAGCGGAGCCTGGGTGCGGGTCGCGTGCTCGGTCAGCAGGCGAACTACCATTTCCCCCCGCGCGCTCCAATCCTGCACAGCGGCGGCGGCGCGCAGCTCCGCCTGATCGTCCAGGTAGATGACGATGTCCGCCTTGCCGTCCACCGCGGCTTCGAACTCGCGCAGAAGAGAGGGAGAAGGAGAGGAGGGCTCCTGCGGTAGTGGCACGCGAAGGGAGGACTCCGTAAAGGGGAGCGCGGTCAGGTCGCTGGCGGGCGGAAGCCCCTCGTAGAGCAGCGCTGTCATCGCGGGTTGGCCGCGATTGTCGATGGGGATGGACACGGTAATCACCGTGCCGAGCAGGGCCTGAACGAGGATAGTCTCTGCCTCGCCCTGCGCGCGGGAGAAGAGCAGCGCCAGCGCGAGCAGAGGAAGGAGAATCGGCAGGAGAACGCGCCTAAGTCGCTGCATGGTCGCCAGAAGGGGTGAACGGGGCGACCCACGCGGCTGCCGTACGGGGCGAGCGAAGGCGGATTGCGGTGCGGAGCAGCAATCTGGTGAAGACTAGAGGGAAAGCATAATCCAACAGCGCATGGAGGACCCGCTCTCGGAAGCGCTCCCGGGGAGCGGGGGTCCAGTTGGCATGCCAGTGGAGCGCATCCAGTTCAATGTGTGGCAGCGCGAAGGCTGCCGCCAATTTTTTTGCCAGTGTTGTTTTTCCTGCCCCCGTGGTGCCTGCTACGACAAATCGTTGTCCACATTGCTCAGCCATAGCCGTGCCCTATTATTGCTACCATCGTCTGCCAGGCTAATAGCTTAGCCAGAGGGACCGTTTTGTTCAACAAATAGCTAGGCCCTTACGCAATCGCGGCTTCCCACACGCGGCGGGGCAGAATATACACACCGGGAGCCTCGTCCTGGCCCTCACCCACGATATGGCCGATGCCGGCCGTCATCACCGCGAGCGTCACGTCGAAGGCGTTCAGACTGTCGCCCGCCCCGGCGGTCAGGTTCGCCATCGAGCCACCGGAGAAGAGATAGATGGTGCGCTCCCCGATCTGTACCGCTTCCACAAAGGGAATAACCGTCTTGTGTGGATAGGTGCGCAGCGTCAGGACATCGATCTCGTCGGCGCGGTGGCCGACATTGAGCAGGAAAACTCCCTCTTTCAGGAGCGGGAAGAAGTGCTCGCCCAGCACGCGCGCCGCCCCGGTTGCCGTGACGATGACATCGGCCTCGGCCACAGCCTGCTCCAGCGGGACAATGTTCCACCCCGCGTAGGATGCCTCCAGGGCGCGCAC
>JACCSL010000639.1 GCA_013812995.1 Ardenticatenales bacterium
GTATGCGTTCTATGCGATGCGCTTTATCGCGTCGCATGATGTGCTGGCGGTCCAGGTGCCGCAATTCGAGGCACCGCTGCTCGCCGCGCTGGCCTGGCAGCTGGGTGTGCCAGCCACGATGACCTACCATTGTGATGTGCAACTCCCCAAAGGCTCGTTCAATCGCCTGGTGGACCGCGTGGTACTGGCGGGGAATTTTGCGGCGGCGATGTTGGTCAACCATATCATTGCCTACACGCTGGACTACGCCAAGCACAGCCCGCTGATGAGCCGCTTCCTGCCCAAGGTCGAGGTGATTCCGCCCCCCGTCGATATGCCCGCCGCGCGGGATGTGGTGGTGGAGGCGTTTCGCGCCAAGCACAACCTGGAGGGCAAGCAGGTGGTTGGCATCTGCGGGCGCTTCGCGACCGAGAAGGGCTTCGAGTATCTCCTGGGAACCCTTCCCCTCCTGCTGGAAGAATTTCCCGGCCTCTGCATCCTCCACGCGGGGGAGTTCGAGAACGTTATTGGGGAGCAAGGCTATCGAGACCGGCTCCGCTCGCTACTGGAACGCTATCACGAGCAGTGGATATCACTGGGCGTCATCGGTGGTGAAGAGCTCGCGGCCTTCTTCGAGGTGTGCGATGTGACGGTACTGCCCAGCCTGAACCGCACCGAGAGCTTCGGCTTCGTGCAGATCGAGTCGATGCTGAATGGGACACCCGTGGTGGCATCGAATCTGCCGGGGGTGCGCGTGCCGGTCCAGACCACCGGCATGGGCCTCATTGCCCAGCCGGGAGACACGCAGGGGCTTGCCAGCGCCATCGCCGAGATTCTGCGCCGCCCCAAGGAGTTCCAGAGCCCGCGCGAGCAGGTGGAGGCGGAGTTCTCCGTCTGGCGCACCGCGAACGACTACGAGCAGCTCTACCAGCAGCTGCGACGCGAGGTGGCCCAGCAGGGAGGGACGCCCTTGCTCCGCCGCTTTGCTCCCCTTGTGGGGCTAATTCTCTTCATGTTTGCCTTATTCCTGCCCTTTCGGCATCGCTAACAGGATAATTGATTTATGACTGCCTATTCTCTCACGCGCTCCTCCCAGCGTGATTACCTGGATGACCATATCCGCGACGTGCCGACCTTTCGCGCCCTCCTGCGCGCCGTCGAGTGCCGCCTGTTCGAGGAAGCAGGGCCGCTGACCGATCCCGTGCTAGACCTCGGTTGTGGTGATGGTCACTATGCGACGATTGCCTTTAGTACGCCCCTCCTGGTCGGAATCGACCCGGAGGCGGCAATGGTGCGCGAGGCACATCAGCGGGGAGCCTACCGCCATGCTATCGTTGCCAGCGCGACAGAGATGCCGTTCCCGAGCGCGTTCTTCAATTCGGTAATCGCCAACTGTGTGGTCGAGCATATCCCGGATATCGAGACGGTGCTGAGCGAGACGGCACGCGTGCTGCGCCCCGGCGGGCGCTTTATCTTCGGGGTGCCAAGCGAGAATTTCACGCGGATGCTGCTGGTGCCGAAACTGTTGCGGGCGGCGGGGCTGGAGGAGGCAGCGCAGGAGTATGGCAACTGGTTCAACGCGCACTCGCAGCACTTCCACACCGACTCTCCCACCGTGTGGCTGGAGCGGCTGACGCGCCATGGCTTCAAGGTGGAGCACCACGAATACTATATCTCTGAGGAAGCTCATCAGCTCTTTGATGTCCTGCACTATCTCAGCGTGCCGCGCCTGATCAGCCGAAAACTTACCGGACGGTGGACCGCCTTCGAGAATCCTGCCAGCCAGGCCCTCTTCAATGCCCTGCTCCGCCCCCACTACGATCAGCCACCGCCCGCCCAGGGTGCTTATATTTTCTTCCATGCGCGCAAACAGGCTCGTTTATGAGTGAGATGACATTTGACGATCTCTGGAACCAGGCGATGGAGCACTTTCAGGCGGCGCACTATGAGGATGCCTATCAGGTGCTCACGACAGAGGGAGCGCGCTTTCCCGCACAGTCGCACCTGGTGTACTACCTACACGCCTGCGCGATGGCACGCGTGGGCAAGACCGAGCAAACGGTCCAGCTTCTGGATGAAGCGTACCAGGCCGGAATCTGGTACACCGAGCAGGTCATGCGACAGACGCCCTCTTTTCAGTCTATTCAGGGTCATCCCGCCTTTGAGGAAATAGTACCACGCTTCAAAGCGCACCAGGCGGAGATGGAGCGAAACATCCAGCCGCTGCTGTTCATTGAGGAGCCGGAGGGCGGCTGCACCCCGGAGCGTGCCTGCCCGCTGCTGCTTGCGCTGCACGGCAATGGGCAGAACGGCGACTTGGCGCTGAACGATTGGCGACCCATCGTGGCGGAGGGCTGGCTCCTGGCAGCGGCGCAATCCTCCCAGATCACTGCGCCGAACTCGTTCGTCTGGGACGAGCA
This sequence comes from Ardenticatenales bacterium, assembly GCA_013812995.1. Taxonomy (GTDB): domain Bacteria; phylum Chloroflexota; class Anaerolineae; order Ardenticatenales; family Ardenticatenaceae; genus JACCSL01. Next base: position 2,400 of record JACCSL010000639.1, read on the forward strand.
CGAGTGCTCCATTCGTGAGGTTCAGGCACATTATGCTGATCTTACCGAGAAATATACCCTGGACCCGACGCGCCTCCTGGTGGGGGGCTTCTCGATGGGTGGGGAGATCACGATTGAGGCGGTGCTGAGCGGGGCCATCCCCGCGCGAGGCTTCATCGTGGTGGGGCCGGGTGGACCCTACATGGATAATTCTTCCCTCTGGGAACCATTGATTGAGGGCGCGGGGGGACGCGGGCTCCGAGGTTATATTCTTATGGGAGAAGCGGATCGCACCATCCCGCAGGAGCAAATCCGAGTGCTGGTGGAGAAATTGAACGCGGCTGGAATTCCCTGTGAGTTGGAAGTCCACCCGACGCTCCAGCACGAATTTCCTGCCGGGTTCGAGCAAAGTCTGCAAAAGGCGCTTGCCTTTGTGTTGAGGAACGAGCCATAATCGTTCCCCGCTATGGCGCATCACAACAACCCCTTTCTGACCTTTCTACTCTGCTCCCTCGCGTTGCTCTTCGGGGTAGTGGGGCAGTGGCTACTGGCGATTCGACCCGATAAGGGGGGATTGGCGGCGCTCCTCTTCGGGGTGGCGCTGGTACCCATCTGGCTAGTGTGGGGCGGAAAGCCGCTGACGCAGGGTGCGCTGCCCCCGCCGGGCAACACCCCAAGGCTGTGGGCCGTGCTCCTGGCCCTGCTGGGGGCAATGGTGGCGTATCTGGGCGCAGCACATAACACCTTCACCTGGTGGGGCGTGGCCGCATGGGTGGCAAGTGTGCTTCTCTGGCTCTACGGGTGGCGTGTGGAGCAGGGCGCGACAGTACCTGTGGGCGAGGCGGAGCCCTGGCAGCGCTGGCAGATTGCCGCGTTTGTGACGATTCTCCTGCTCGCCACCTTCTTTCGATTCTGGCGACTGGACTCCCTGCCCCCTGAGATGACCTCCGACCACGCCGAGAAGCTGCTGGATGTGCTGGACGTTCTCGAAGGGCAGCGGCCAATCTTTTTCATACGCAACACGGGGCGCGAGCCCATGCAGTTCTATCTGACGGCTCTGCTGGCAGGGCCGCTGGGGCTGGGGCTCGGTTATCTGGCGCTCAAAGTAGGAACCGCCCTCATCGGGTGGCTCACAGTGCCTCTCACCTATGGGATGGCGCGGTACGGGTTAGGCCTCTCCCGTAGCCTCTCGCTGCTGGCGATGGCGCTGTTGGCAGCCAGCAAGTGGCACACCTCTATCACGCGAGTGGGGCTACGTTTTCCCTACGCACCGTTCGGGGTGGCACTGACGCTGTTTTTCTTCTACCGCGCGCAGCGCCTGGGGGCGCGGCGCGACTGGCTCCTGAGTGGGGTGGCGCTTGGGGTGGCGCTCTATGGCTACACCGCGATTCGGATTCTTCCGGTTCTGCTGCTCTTGGGGTCGCTGCTCTGGCTGCTGCTGGAACAGGTGCGGGGCCGGACGGGACTCTCCTGGCGAGGCGCGCTGCTCAATGTGCTGCTTTTGCCCCTCACAAGTCTGCTCGTGTTCCTGCCGCTCCTGCGCTACAGTCTGGAGCATCCTGAGCTCTTCTGGTATCGAAGCGCCACGCGGGCCATCCAGGGCGGTCAATCCGATCTTATGGGCGTCTTCGCGAAAAACCTTTACAACCTGCTGCTGATGTTTCATGTGCGTGGGGATATGGTCTGGGTGAACACGCTCCCGCTTGATCCGGTGCTGGACCGAATTACCGGAGTATTCTTCATACTTGGGGCGGGTATAGTGCTTTGGGTGGCGCTGCGACAGCCGCGCGCCGTGGACTGGACGCTGCTGCTCTCCCTGCCTATCCTGTTGCTGCCCAGCGCCCTGGCGCTTTCCTACCCACGCGAGAACCCGAGTGTGGTCCGTACGGGCGGGGCGCTGCCCGTGATTATGATCATGGCGGCCCTGCCCCTGCACTGCTGGCTCACCTCGCTTCGCTGGGCCCTGCCTGATCTGCGGGGTGCTCTGGGAAACGTGCAGGAGCGGCTGCCCGTTGCCTTCGCTGTGGTGGTGCTCGCCGTGGTGGCCTTTCTGAACGGCCGCATCTATTTTGGGCCATACGCCGCCACCTACGATAAATATTCCTGGAACTCCTCGGAAGTGGCACAGGCCATCCAGGCACACGCGGTGCAAATCGGGGGGGTGGATCATGCCTTTATCGAGAGTTGGCCTCATTGGGTCGACACACGCAACGTGGCAATCAGTATGGGGCAGCCGCGTTGGGACTCGGTCCTCCACAACGCGGCCTCTGTGCTCAACACGAGTGCGTTACCGGCTGAACCCCGCCTGGTGATTCTTCATCCGGCGGATAAAAAATCTCTTGAAATCCTTCAACTGATCTGGGAAACCCCTCAGATTAAGCACTTCCAGAGCCGGATTCCCGGCAAAGAGTTTATCATCGTGATTCACCCTGATTACGCATCGCCATGATCCGACAGACATTGATCCATCTGCGGCAGGATCGCTGGGCGGCGGGTCTGGCACTCCTCTCGCTGCTCCTGGGGCTTTTCAGCTATGGCTGGGCCACGAGTCATCCCGACTATCCCTGGGATGGACCCATTCTTCTGCTCGCCTCGGGGGCTCTGCTCCTGCTCGCCCTACTCCGACTTGAGCGGAACGACAAAGCCGCCGAGCCCTGGCGCTGGCGCTGGCTGACGAAGGTGCCGCGTTGGCGTCTGATCACCATCGCGGTCAGTCTGTTCCTCCAACTGCTGCTGCTGACCAGCCTGCTTCCTGCCGACAAACCCTCGTATGCGCTGGATGTCTGGTTGTGGTTGGGCTCCATCGGTACCTTCGTTCTGGCGGTGGCCCCACCGGTGAGCCGCCCGCGCGAGGATTGGGGGCTATGGTGGGAGATCAATCGCGGTGTGGTCCTCCTACTGGGGCTCGCCACACTGGTGGCGTTTGGGCTGCGGGTCTGGAATCTGGAGGGAATCCCCTCGACGGTGGGCGGGGATGAGGGCTCCCAGGGACTGGAGGCGCTCCGCGTGCTCTCCGGGGAGATACGGAATCCCTTCACAACCGGGTGGCTGGGCGTTCCGACCATGAGCTTCTTCTTCAATAGTCTCTCGATCTGGCTCATGGGACCAACCGTGACGGCGCTGCGGCTGCCCTGGGCGATCATCGGCACAGCCACGGTTCTTATCACTTTTTGGCTGGTCACGCGCCTGCGCGGGTTACCACTGGGGCTCATGACAGCAGCCCTGCTCGCCACCTACCATTACCATATCCACTTCTCGCGTCTGGGCTCGAACCAGATCGCCGATCCCTTCTTTGTCAGTCTAGCACTGCTGTTTCTCTACCGGGCACGGGATCGCAACAGCCCGCTGGATTGGACGCTGGTAGGCATCGTGATGGGCGTCGCCCAATATTTCTATGCTGGAGCGCGGCTGACGGTGCTGGTGGTGGGAGCCTGCACCCTCTATTTCTTCTTGACGAACCGCGAGCGGCGCGAGATGCTGCGCGACCTGCTTGGCGGTACCCTGACGATGGTCGGGGCCTTTGTCATCACGGCCGGGCCAATGATTCAGTATGCGCTCCGCTTCCCCAATGACTATAACGCGCGGCTCAACCAGGTGGGCATCATCCACAGCGGGTGGTTGGAGCGAGAGCCCGCCATTCGCGGCGTCTCGATGCTAGAGGTGCTGTGGGATCAGTTCCTCCGCGCCTTCCTGGCCTTCAATGTATACCCGGACCGCACCGTCTGGTATGGCTCGCCCACGCCCCTGATGGAGGGCCCGTGGGCGGTGCTTTTTTTGCTGGGACTCTTCTACGCGACACTGCGCCTCCTGTGGCCCGCGCCGGACCATCGTCTCTTCCCGATGGTGGTCTGGTGGTGGAGCGGGATGATTCTGGGCGGCATGTTGACCGAGAGCCCGCCCTCCAGCCAGCGGTTGATCGTGCTGGCTCCCCCGGCCTGTTTCTTTATTGCGCTGGTACTGCTGCGGATTCTCCAGTTTGGTCAGGAGGCCCTGGGGCAACGGGACCTCCGCGCTGTGGCCCCCGTTTTACTCACCTGTGTGCTCCTTCTGGGCGGGCTGAGTGTGCGCTGGTATTTCAGCGACTACACGGCGCTGAATGTCTATGGAAGCCGCAATGGGGAAATTGCTACGGCACTCGGCAAATATTTGAGGGCGGAGGTGGGGCCGGAAGAGCAGGTGGTGATGATTGGCCCGCCGCATCTCTACCTGACCTTCGGAACCATTCCCTACCTGACCTCCCATGCCAATGAGGGCATAGACATTCTGGAGCCCCTGACGGCCCCTCCGACACTCGAGAGTCTGCATCTGGCTGCGGGGAAAGAGCCGCTCTTTATTGCCATTCCGCTTCGGGTGACGGAGCTGGCATTGGTGGAGCAGTCGTTCCCCGGCGGAAGACAGTTCTCGATCAACGATTCGAAGGGGGAGCCACTGTTCTGGGTATACGAGACGAACCAGGAGTAGCGGAACCGATCCTCCTATGGAACAGACCACACCCCCCTCACGTCTGACGCGGTTAAGCCTCGCCATTCGACAGCTCCTCCCCTCGCTTTTGACGATGGCTGCCCTCGCGCTGGCGATGTTGGGGCAGCGGCGCTTCAGTGTGACGGACCCCAGCAGCCTCCGTGCTGGGCTCATGCTCTTCCTGGCGGGCGCGCTCTGTATGATTCTTGCCCGCCTCTCGCTCCGCCCCGCCGCTGAGGCCGAGGGCGAGCCCCCACCGACGACGGGAGCGCAGAATGCGCAGCGGATGCACCTGGCAAGCTGGCGCTGGCTTCTTAGCTTTGTCGGGGCGCTTCTGGGGGCCGCTGTGGTGGCGGCTCTGTGGGTCATCCCCGCCCCACCGCCGGAAGGATTCTCCTACACCAGCTATCTGTGGAGCTGGCTGCTTGCCTCGTTGCTAGCCGCAGCGCCCTGGTTTGTGCCGCAGCGAGAAACGGCGTGGAAAACACGCGCTATTGCCTCCCTTCGTACCTATCGGTGGGAAATCGTGGGGCTGGCATTGGTGACCCTACTGGCGGGCGGGTTGCGCCTCGCCGACCTGTCGAACGCGCCCTATGCCATCAGTGGCGACGAGGGGGGGCTGGGGGACGAAGTGTACCGCGTCTTCTCGGGCGAGCTACGCAATCCCTTCGCCCTGACAATCTACGGCCCCTACCCCAGCATGGTGCCCTTTATTCTGGCGATTCCGCTCCGCCTCTTCGGGGCAACGATTGGGGCGCTGCGCCTTCCAGGAGCCCTCTTCGGCACCCTAGCCATCCCCGCGCTCTGGGCGCTGGCACGGCCCATCGTCGGGCGGCGCGCTGCGCTGGTGGCGGTGCTCTTCCTCGCGACGCTGCCCATGCATCTTCATTACAGCCGGGTAGCAATCAATGTCATCTGGGACACCTTTTTCTTCACCGGAGCGCTGGCGCTCTTCTGGCGCGGAATGCAGCGCCATGTCCAGGCCATGTGGACCTTCGCGCTCGCGGGCCTGGTGGGTGGCTTCGGTCAGTATTCTTACACCGGCTCGCGGCTGCTGCCCCTGCTGCTTTTCTCCTTCCTGCTCTATCTAGCCGTTTTCGACCTGGAGTGGCTGAAGAGCAAGGCACGCGGTATCCTGCTCATGGCACTTGTCTTCGCGGTGGATGCTGGCCCCCTGTATCTGTACGCCGCCCAGCATCCGGATGATTTCAACGCGCGCATTAACGCGGTGGGTGTCTTCCAGAGTGGCTGGCTGGAGAACGAAACAGCGATTCGCGGCGAGGATAAGTTTCCCATCTTGTGGGATCAGTTCCGGCGCGCGCTCTTCGGCTTCGCATTTTTTCCTGATCGCACGAGCAGCTGGGGCGCAGATACCCCGCTCGCCCCGACCCTACTCAGCCTGGGACTCTTCCTGGGGTTGATCATCTCCCTGCGCCACTGGCGTGACCCCGCGATGGTGCTCCTGCATGGGTGGTTCTGGTCCATCATTCTCTCAGCGGGAACCCTCACGGTGAATCCGCCGACGAGCAACCGCCTGGTGGGGCTGACGCCCGTCCTCTGTCTCTTTGCGGCGCTGGGCTGGCAGGGGATGGCCAAGGCCCTTGCGCAGGCGTGCCCCCCGCCGCGGCAGCGCATGGCACAGACGGTGGTGCTGGCGCTCTTCGCGGGCCTTGCCAGCCTCGAGGGAGTCCGCGCCCACGAGCGGCACCTGGAGAACAATCTGTTTGGCGGGCCCGAGGTGCTGGAGGCCACCATGATCGGCCATCGGCTGGCAGAGCTTCCGCCGGACAGCACCCTGGTGATGCTCATGGCCCCGCGTCTCTACAGCGACATCTCACCCCTTAAGTTCCTGACCCCAAAGTATACACGCGTGGATATCGTGGAGCCGCTGACGGAGCCCCCTGCCGATCCCAGTGACGGGAGCGGCGACCTGCTGTTCATCGTGCTGCCCGAGCGGGTGAACGAGGCGGGGTATATCCAGCAGGCGTTCCCCGATAGCACCATGCGGGAGGTGCGTCGAGAGAACCAGGATCAGACGCTGCTCTACTACGAAATTCTGGTGGAGCGCTAAACCTCCCCAATTCCTCCTTGACCACCCTTGTCATAACCACTCCATAATCGTTGACACAAGGTGGCACGGATTATTATACTGACGACAATAGGTAGGTCCTGAGCTAAACAACAGATGAAAGAATTCTGCTAACTACAGGGAGTAAGCTATGTCCTCTCTTGGAATCCCTTCAGATCTCAACTACCGCATTCGTCAAGCCCTCTTACAGACGTCAGCACGAGAAAGCCCAGTTGGATTTATCCCTGGGATGCCAACGGTACCAACAGTAGGCGCTTTAGGCGGGCGCTCTAGGCGAATCGTGCTACAATGGGGAACAAAGATTCTGAAA
>JACCSL010000690.1 GCA_013812995.1 Ardenticatenales bacterium
CCCCCCCACCGCCCACGCTTGCCGTTGAATCATTTGAACAGTCACGGATTTGCTTGATGACCAGCTCACCACGCCGCCTACGCCAGCTCCCCTCGGGGGTCCACGATCTCTTCGGAGCCCCAGCCCAGCAACTCATCGACCTCAGCACCCGGCTGCGGGCTCTGCTAGCGCGCTGGGCCTATCACGAGGTTCTACCCCCTACCTTCGAGTACTTCGACACCGTCATGCTGGCCTTTGATGCGGACTTCGCGGCAGAGGTGTACCGCTTCGTGGACCCCGATGGTCACCTGCTGGCGCTGCGCCCGGACCTGACCGTTCCCGTGGCCCGTCTCGTCGCGACCAAGCTCTACGATCAGCCCATGCCCCAGCGCCTCAGCTATGTCGCGCCCGTGTTCCGCTTCTCGGAGCCGAACAGCCACCGCTCCTGCCAGGTGTGGCAGGCGGGATGGGAGTTGATTGGCGTCGCCTCGCCCGCCGCCGACGCGGAGGTTGTGACGCTGTTGGTGGCAGCCCTGGAAGAAGCCGGGCTACAGGAGTTCCAGGTCAATCTCGGCCACATGGGCTTCGTGCGCGCCACCCTGGCCGACACGACCCTGAACGAGGATGCCCGCACCGAGCTGCTCCGCGCGGTGGATCGCAAGAACCGGAAAATCCTGGCCCAGACGCTGGACGAGAGCGGGGTGGCCGGCCCGGCGCGCGCGGTGCTGGAGGCGCTGCCCGACCTGTGGGGCGGCGAGGAGGTGCTGGAAAAAGCACTTCGCCTCGCACCCAACCTGCCTGCCCGCGAGGCGATTGAACATCTTCAGCAGGTGTATCAGTTGCTCCAGAGCTATGGCATCGCGGAGCGGGTTACCCTGGACCTGGGCGAGGTGCGGGGCATGGACTACTACACGGGCGTCATCTTTGAACTCTTTGCTGGGGGCAGTGGCTTTTCCATCGCGAGCGGGGGGCGCTACGATACACTCCTGGGTCGTTTTGGAGCCGGGCTGCCTGCCATCGGGGCGATGATTGAGCTGGAGCGGGTGCAGGCCGTGCTGCATCACCTGCATGGCCTACCGACGCTCGCGCCGCCGGACGCGCTCCAGCAGCAGTGCGATCACGCGGCCTGCCTTCAGGCCCTTCTGGAGCGACGCCGCGCCGGGGAGCATATCGAGTTGGACCTGCACCAGCGCCCGCTCCCGGCTCTGCGGGCCGAGGCAGAGCAACGGCACATTCCCCGCGTGATTCCTTGCCAGCAGGAGCGCGCGTCATGAATGACAGAGCGCTGGTCCTGGCGATGGGAAAGGGTCGTATGGTTGAGGAAACGCTGCGCCTCTGGGAGCAGCTGGGGTATGACATGGAGCCTGTACGCGAGGCCCTCCGCGACCGGAAGATGATCGCGGAGGCAGGGCCCTTCCGGGTGCTGCTCGCGAAGGATGCGGATGTGCCGATCTACGTGGAGCAGGGAGCGGCTGATCTGGGCATTACGGGCCGCGATGTGCTCCGGGAAACGGGCGCGGATGTCCTGGTGCCACTCTTGCTGGGCACGCTCATTCCCAGCAGCCGCTGCCGCCTCGCGCTGATCTCCCCGCGCGCGACACGCGACCGCAACTGGCGGCTGGCCCACAATCTGACCATCGCTACCAAGTACCCCAATGTCACACAGGAGTATGTCGATCAGCAGGGATTGGGTGCACAGGTCATCGGGTTGAGCGGCAACGTCGAGCTGGCTCCAGCCTGCGGGATGGCCGATCTCATCGTAGATATTGTGCAGAGCGGAACCACGCTGCGCGAGAATGATCTGGTTGAACTGGATACGATTCTCGCCTGCGAGGCCACTCTGATTGTTAATCGTGCCTCCCAGAAGCTGCGTCCGCTGGCGATTCGCGGGCTGGTGGAGCGGCTGGAGGAAACGGAAAGGCACCAAGTAGGCCACAAAGGGAGCGAAAAAGATGGATATACGGTTTGATACCTATTACAACAATGAGGAACTGACGGAACGATTGCAGTGGTTGGCAGAGCAATACCCGCAGATTATGCAGTTCTCGTCGCTGGGTACCTCGCATGAGGGGCGGCCTATCCCCCTCGTGGTGCTGACCAATCAGAGTACGGGGCCGGACATCGAAAAGCCTGCCTTCTGGGTCGATGCCAACATCCATGCCACAGAGTTAACGGCCTCGGCGGCGGCGCTCTACCTCATCAATAAGGTCGTGCGGGAGTATGGGCAGGAGGCGAAAGTCACGCGCATTCTGGATGAGCAGGTGCTTTATATCATTCCGCGCCTCAACCCGGACGGGGCGGGGCTCTGTCTCAGCGACAAGCCAAAGTATGTGCGCTCCGGCACGCGCCCCTATCCGTACGAGGAGAAGCAGGAGGGGCTGCACGCGGAGGACGTTGATGGGGACGGGCGCATTCTCCAGATGCGGATCGAGGATCCGGCGGGCGATTGGAAAATCTCGGAGCAGGATCCGCGCCTCATGGT
>JACCSL010000701.1 GCA_013812995.1 Ardenticatenales bacterium
ATATGCAGCAGTGCGATTCTCATCTCACCGACCTCGACCACTCGCTCAAGTGGGAGCGCCGGGTCGGGCAGATCAATGTTTCCCCGCACCGCGAGCGTGGGAGCGATCTGCTCTAGCTCCTCCAGCACGCACTCCCCACCCACATCACCGGCGTGCAGAATCATCTCCACCCCCGCAAACCATTTGCGCAGCGAAGGGTCCAGCCAGCCATGCGTATCGGAGAGAAGAGCAATTTTCATAGGGGAAAGTTTAAACGAAAAGCGCGCTGAGTGCCAGAGGGCAGACGAAAATAGCCAAACAGTCCGTGCTCCTCCTATAATTTGACCCGAACGTGGCAGTCGCGCCCACGTTGTTGAGGAGAGAGAAAATGATGGTCCGATGGATGGTTGCGCTGCTCTTGCTTGCGCTTCTGACGGGCTGTGTCCGAACACAGCAGGGGCAGGAGCCAATGGAGAGTGACGGGCAGAGCAGCGGCATAAAGATGGAACTCCATCTTGCAGAAAAACCAACGCTGGGCGCAGTCTCATCACTGGAGATGACGCTCACGCGCGCTGGGCAACCCATTACAGGGGCAGTGGTGCAGGTAGAGGGAGCCATGTCGCACGCGGGCATGGAGCCACTTTTGGTAGAGGCCACGGAGATGGGGGAGGGAGCGTATCAGGCTCCGCTGGCCTGGTCAATGGCTGGCGAGTGGATTGTGACAGCGCGCGCCACCTTAACCGATGGCTCCATCGTCTGGGAGTCACTGGAGTCAGTGGAGGTGCTCTCCCCATGATTCGCACCTCCTCGATCCAGACACCTCGCCCCCGCGCCTGGAACCTGCTGAACCTTCCCTGGCTCGGCCCCTTCCTCCGCTGGCGCTATGCCCGCCCCGCGATGCAGAGCGTGATGCTCCTCGTCGCAGCATTGCTTCTCTTTGACGGGTTCCTGGGGCCGCAACTGGCCTATAAGAACATCGCGACGGTCAGCGCCTGGGTGCATTACCGAGGCTTTCTGATGCTGGCGCTGCTCGTCTTCGGCAATTTCTTCTGCATGGTCTGCCCCTTCATGTTGCCGCGCAAGGGGGCCAAATGGCTTCAGGCGCGTCTCCACCTGGCGCGTGGCTGGCCCACCTGGTTGCCGCAGAAGGGCATTGCGATTGTCCTCCTGGTTCTGTTCTTCTGGAGCTACGAGGCGTTCAACCTCTGGAAGAGCCCCTGGCTGACCGCCTGGGTGGCCCTGGGCTACTTCGGGGCCGCTTTCCTGACAGATCTCTTCTTTAAGGGGGCGGCGTTCTGCAAGCATATTTGCCCCGTGGGGCAGTTCAACATGCTCTATAGCACCATTTCCCCCACGGAAATCGCCGTTGTCGAGATGGACATCTGCGAAAGTTGTGTCACGAAGGACTGTATCGCCGGGCGGGATGGGATTCCGGGCTGCGAGCTTCACCTCTTTCAGCCGAAGAAAGTAGGCAACCTCGATTGCACCTTCTGCCTGGACTGTGTCCACGCCTGCCCCTATGACAATGTCGGCATCCTGAGCCGCGTCCCTGGTGCAGAACTGCTCTCCACCGCGCGGCGCAGCGGCATCGGGCGGCTCTCAGAACGCTTCGACATCGCCTTTCTCATTCTGGTGCTGAGCTTCGGGGCCTTCATGCAGGCGTTCGGGATGATCCCCCCGGTTTATGAGCTGGAGGCGTGGCTGGCCGCGCGGCTTGGCCTGCGAACCGAGGCCCCGGTGCTGGCGCTGATCTTCGTTGTGGGGCTCATCGTGCTGCCCCTGGCCCTCGTTAGCGGGACGGCCTGGCTGAGCCAGCGGGGCGGACGTGGCATGGAGAGTCTTAAGGAAACCATCGCGCGCTTCGCCCCCGGCATGGTTCCGATTGGCGCGGGGATGTGGGCCGCGCACTATGCCTTCCATTTCTTCAGCGGCGCGCTGGCCCTCATCCCGGTTCTCCAGAGCTTCATCGAGGAAACCATAGGCGCGGACCTGCTCGGTAAACCGCGCTGGGATCTCGCCGGGCTCCTGACGTTGAACCAGATTCTGGTCGTGGAGAGCTTCTTTCTCTATGCGGGCCTGCTCGGCTCACTGTTGCTCTCCTGGCTGATTGCCGCGCAGGTCTACCGCACCCAGCGGCGCACGCTGCTTGGCTGGCTGCCCTGGGCTACCCTGTTCCTGCTCATGCTCGGCACGGGCATGTGGATCATGCTCAACCCGATGGAGATGCGCGGGACGATCTGTTTCTAATCGTGAAAAAGCGCCTAAACTACCAAAATGAAACAATTCACAAGATCGCTGCTGCTCTGTTTGTGCTTGCTTTTGCTGAGCATTGCCCCGGTGCTGGCCGAGGGACCGCTTTCGGGGGGAACCCGAATATACATCGACAAAGAGCCCCTTGGCCCCTTCATGGTGACGAGCTTTGCTGCGCCCAACCCGCCGGTTATCACGGACAATCTCTGGGTGACGGTGCAGGTGCGCGATGGGGCCAAGGCTGTGACCGATGCACGCATCTGGGTCATCGTCACCCCACGAGATGGCGTGCCCCAACGTATTGAGGCAGTGCATGAGCTGGCCGCCTCGGCATTGGATTACACCGCGTACTTCCCCGTGACAACCCCTGGCCCCTACGAGGTCCGAATCGAGATGGAGCACCCCAGCGGCACAGGGAGCACGCTCTACCCCGTCCAGGTCAGCGAGCCGCTGACAAGCTACATTTTTCTACTGATGGCTCTCCCCTTCCTGCTGGTTGCTCTTTTCCTGGTGCGCCGCTTTGGGATGCAGCCACTCACCACTCAGAAACGAGTCGAGCCATGAGACGCATCCTGTTGTTGCTACTTGTGCTTTGTTCCCTTCCCGCCTGCGACGCCATGAGCCCACAGGAGGCAAGCCCCTATCAACTTCTCATCGCTAGCGCGGACCTCTCGCCGCAGACCCCGCGCCTGGCCCTCGTTCTCTGGGATGGGCCGGAGAAGCTGACGGGTGTCCAGTCCCTTGACGTGGGGCTCTACACGGTGGGAAACGAGGGTGAGATCGCGGAGAAACTCTGGGAGGGAACCGCGACGAGCTACCAGATGGGCGATATCCAGTACTGGGTTGCTTACCCAGACTTTCCGGCAGCGGGCACCTATGGCGTGCAGGCCACCTTCAAGACGGCGGAGGGACGGATCTTTGAGA
>JACCSL010000815.1 GCA_013812995.1 Ardenticatenales bacterium
CTTGAATCCCATCGCGTCATTGATAATGACGCTGAGGAGATCGCGGTGCGCCTGCTGCGTGGTTACCAGGGCCTGCTGCGTATCAGACAGTTGTCGCAGGGCCTGACCCAGCGCTGCCGCCGCATTCGGGGGCATGAGCATATCATCGCCCCCCTGGTCTACGATGGCAAGGGCACTGGTGGTCTGAATCTGTTCCTCGTCGAACTGCTCTTCGATTTCATCATCGCCTAGCCCCTGCTCCTGAAGCCGGCGGATCCGCTTCAGAATTTCCACATCGGCCTCAGTGTACATCCGGGGAGCGTGGCGACCACTCTCTTGCTGCTCCGGGCTGCCCGCCTCATCGCTCAACCAATCGGAGAAGCGCTCGCTCAGGCGACGAAGGGCGGGGGGGGAGAGATCCAACTGGGCAGCCACCTGTCCAATCCGATACATTAAAGTTCCTCATCTTCTTTGTGATGACTCTGCCCCTCGACCCAGCGCTCCTCTTCCTTGGACTGGGACAGTTCGCTGCGCGCGCGAGCCACCTGCTCTGGCGGAATCAGCCGCAGGAAGGTGGTAAAGGCGAGCAGGAGGACACCGATATCATCCACCTGGCCCAGGCCAAGGGCGACATCCGGTATAAAATCAATCGGCGAAATCAGGTAGATCAGGGCGAAGATGGGAATCAATTTGAGGCTAAAACTGACGTTGCTATCAAATAACAACTTCCAGAGTAGCATCAGCTCTTCCCATCGTCCGGCCAGGGCACTCGGGTCTCGTTCGGGCTTCTTTGTCATGGTATTTCTCCTAGAAATCCAGCCGATTGTAGCACAAGGGAATCAGGGGCGGCAACGACGGGGAGGGGAAAGGTAAAAGGCAAAAGGCAAAAGGCAAAAGAACGGATTACGACGACAGCGAGTGAGACTATGCTAAATTATGACATTGAAATCATTGTCTTCTACAAAGCCCAAGCACAGAAATAGCCTTGTTGTCTTGGTCGTTACTTTTGACTTTTGCCTTTTGCCCTTTGACTTTTGCCTTTCCGTAAATATATAGTTGCGCCATGAAGCATCACACCCTCCGACCCTCTCTGGAAGAGCACCCGCTGGTGCTCCTGCGTGCCATCGCTGCCGCACACGGGATAGAGACGAGCAATCGACGAAGCGAGGAGTTGGTCGAGCAGCTCCATCAGCACCTCACTCGGCCCGAGACCATCGCGCGGCTCCTGGCGGAGATGGACCCTGCCACCCGCGCGGCCCTTGATTTTCTGGTCGCCTCGGGGGGGCAACTTCCTAGCCACCGTCTCCAGCGCGACCTGCTGGGAGGCGAGCTTCGCCAACTCGGGGCGGGCGCGATGGAGCGGGCGCGGCCCTGGGAAACCCCTATCTCTGCCACCGAGCGTCTCTTTTACCTGGGCCTTCTCTACAGCGGCTTCGGCGTCATCGAGAGCTTTCGTGGTCAACTCCTCTTCATTCCTATCGACATTCTGGAGCAGTTGCCCCCGGTAGAAGCCTCCCCGGTGATGTTTACCATTGAACCGCTAGCCGGTGTCCCACCGGGCCAGCGGGGAGCCTCTCTGGAGTTGGTGGAAGATGCGTTTGTGGTACTGAGCGACCTCCAGCGCCGCTCGGTGCACCCCGTCAAGGGGCGCTACCTGCCGACGGAGGCGCTGCACCGAATCAACGAGCGGCTCGCGGTGCCGGAACCCGAGGTTGCGCTGAAACAGGAGCGAGACACACAACGACTGGCGCTCCTGCTCCACCTGCTCCGCGCCCTGAACCTCATTGAGGAAACGCGCGAGGGGCTCCTCAAGCCCGTTACGCCCCGCGCCAGACGATGGTTGCAAGTCCCGCGCCCTCGACGGCTGCTCACCCTCCAGCGCGCCTGGGCCGACGACCCGACATGGAACGATCTCTGGCGCATCGCTACCCTACGCCCGGAGGCGACGGGCTGGCGCAATGAGCCCCGCCTGGCGCGGGCGGCGCTGGTGCGCTGGCTACGTCTCGTCCCGCCGGATAGCTGGGTCAGCCTCGCGGAGTTCATCAAGGCCGTCAAGCGCGTGGACCCGGACTTCCAGCGCCCGGACGGCGACTACAACTCCTGGTACATCCGCCACGCGGAGTCGGGACAACTGCTGCATGGCTGGGAAAATTGGGATCAGGTCGAGGGAACGCTTCTGCGCTACTTCTTTGCCGGGCCGCTCTTCTGGCTGGGCGTGGTGGAGCTGGGCTACCTCGCGCCGAGCGACAAGCAACCCTTCGCCTTTCGCCTCACGCCCTACGGCGCGCGCTGGCTGGGCCACGAGGCGGAATTGCCCCCGCAGCCGGAACGCGCGCCGGTCATCATCGCTGCCGACGGGACCATCACGGTGCCGCCCGGCGCGGACGACTGGGAGCGGCTGCACCTGGAGCGGCTCTCCCTGCCCGTTGAGGAGGGGCCGGGCGAGTATCGACTGGACAAGGAGCGGCTCATCGAGGAGCTGATGGAGGGGACGGATGTCGAGCGAGTGATTCGCTTTCTGGAGCACGCCACCAACAATTTTCTGCCCGAACCCGTGCGAGAGCGGCTGCGCGGCTGGGCAGGGGGCTATGGGCGCATCACACTGGACCCCTTCGTTGTGCTGGAGGTGGACGACCCCGCGCTTCTCCGCGATCTTCAGCGCCAGCCCGCGCTGGCGCAGCACTTCCACCATGTCCTTGGCCCACGTACCGTCGCCGTCCTGCCCGATGTGCTACCCCTGCTCACAGCCGCGCTGCGAAAGGCCGGGTATCTGCCACGGATAAGCAGCGGGGAGCTATGAAGATCAGTTGGATCGAACCGGGCGTGCTCGCGGCTAGCAGCGTCCCCTTCGATGTGCGCGATGTGCGCGCCCTGCACACGCAGGGAATTCGCGCCATTCTCTCGCTCACCGAGCACCCGCTGACGATCTTCAGGAGTATCACACCCGCGCTTTTTGTGGAGTTGGACATCGCCTACTGCCATGCGCCCGTTCGGGACCACCACGCGCCAGAGCTATCCCAGGCCCGTCGAATCGTAGCCTTCCTTCAGGCGATGAAAACCGAAGGGCGGCCCGCGTTCGTCCACTGCCACGCGGGCGTGGGGCGAACGGGGACCGCCCTTCATCTCTACTTTCTCTCCGAGGGCCTGACCCTGGAGGAGGCGCGGGCGCGCGTCAGGGCGCGCCGCCCGCAGTGCATCCTCCTCTCGGAGGCGCAGGAGGCATTCCTCAGCAACGTCTCTGTTACTCAACCCCTGTTGTGGGTAGATGCTTCTAATGCCGATCTATATAGTTAAGGTACCAGAAGTTCCATGACACATATATCATATGGGTGCGTTTCAAATGAGTTGAGAGAGTAAAGGACCATCGCCAGCGGGCCAGCGCGAATTCTAAGCCAGGTCAGACAGGTTCCAACTGAAATGAAACACACCC